>DCPZ01000066.1:22981-23448 GCA_002323795.1 Flavobacteriales bacterium UBA1531
GCAAAGTCAGGAGACCAGTTACTCTTAGATCAGGTGCTGCAATCCCTCCAAACTAAAAAGGAAGAAATGGCATCCGTAAGGGTCGGAATTACTGGAGTGCCAGGTGTCGGGAAGAGCACATTCATTGAACAATACGGACTATTACTCGCCAAACAAGGACATCACGTCGCTGTGCTTGCTGTAGACCCAAGCAGCGGCATCACCAAAGGCAGCATCCTGGGTGACAAAACCCGAATGGAACTGCTGGCAAAACATGAAAATGCTTTCATACGTCCAAGTCCAACAGCCGCAGCTTTGGGAGGGATTACGCGCGGAACACATGAAGCAACGTTACTCTGTGAAGCGGCAGGCTTTGACCGTATTTTGATTGAAACAGTTGGAGTCGGACAGTCAGAAATTGCTGTGCGACAATGTTCTGATGCTTTCATCCTTTTAATGCTTCCCGGCGGCGGAGACGAGCTACAAGG
>DCPZ01000066.1:23780-48601 GCA_002323795.1 Flavobacteriales bacterium UBA1531
AGCGGGGCATCATGGAAATGGCCGATGTACTTCTCATCAACAAAGCAGATGGAAATGGCTTACCGTTGGCCCGCGAGACTGCGGCTCAATACCTTCAAGCGCTTCATTTGTTCCCGCCAAATACTGCGGGGCACTCAGTTGATGTTCAATTGATCAGCGCTCTACAAAACGAAGGAATCAATGAGTTTGAGGAACACCTCAAACGTTTAATTACTGGCTGGCAAGCGAATGGATCCTTTCTCAGCAGACGAGGCGACCAAGCTGCAGAACTCTTTGCTCAGCATGTGCAACATTTGTCCATTCAAAGCCGTCTCAATGATGCCACGGGCCAGAGGATTTGGGACGAAACCATGGCCGCAGTGCGTTCGGGTCAAACGAATCCGTATACCGCAGCTCGCAATTGGCTCGAGAAAGGAACATCATGAGCCTGAGTTTTTTTGCATTGCAAGTGTTGTTCTCCATTCTCGCTTTCGCCGGAACGCTGCACTCTGCATGGGACATAAAGCTTGAGAAAGGTTTGAAACAATTTCAGGGCAGATTGTATTTCAGACACGACTGGCTCGGCAACGCAAATCTCTCAATCCTGTCAAGCATTGGCTTCCTCTGGGCTGCTAATTGGCTGGCGATGAGCGAGACAGTGCCCCAGCACATCTCCACCCTAATCTGGTTGGTGGCAATCGGAAACCTGATAAGAATTGCCCTCCAAACATGGGAATTCCAGATGAATTCCCACCAAGAAGAACCTCTCGAAGTTCAAAGAAGATTGCTCCAACTTCAACATCAGCTGCATAAACTTCATGAAAAAGAGGCATTGGGCACTCAATTGGAAAAAACCAATGAATCTCAAGAAATGCTCGATCGCTATGGAGCGCATTTCAAACGAGTATTGATGACGATAGAGAATCATCTGATTTATGGAGAACACGAGCATGCGGAACGCGTCATCACGCTCTTTTCAAGGCACCTGCGGCAACTGTTGCATGAAGGGTCCACGCCGTTCCTTCCACTGGAAAATTCAATCGAACACATCAAGACGCATCTGGAAATGATGACAGTTCTCACAGGACGCCGGTTTATTTGCGAAGTTGACGATGACATGCTCGATGAAACTACATTGAAGCGCTGCACCGAGCGATTTAAACTGAGTCCTTGGGTAGAGGAAAGCGTTTGGCCTTTCTTCAGTCTTGCAGAAAGAAGTTTGCAGCCGCTGCAGCCAATGATTCTCGTCATCGATATCGAAGACAACTCGGTCGTTCTGACCTTCTCCGGGGATGATTTGAATCAGGAAAGAGCAATTCCACAAGCTCAATTCAGGTTGCTTGGAACACCCAGCGCAGCGAAAATTGAGCACCATTATTCCGAGCCAATGCTCGTAACCTAAAAAACGCTTTCAAAGCGTGGTTCGAATCAAATCGAGCACTGCCGCTTCAGATAATTGTTGCTGTTGACCGGTTTCCATGTGCCGGACGGTCCACTCCTTCTGAAGACGTTCTTCCTCACCCGCCATGACAACAAAATTGACGCCTAAATCTGCGGCATACTTCATCTGCTTTTTCAATTTTGCAACAGACGGATAAGCCGATGCGCGAATGCCTTTATTTCGCAAGGCAGAAGTCATTTTTAATACTCCCGCTTCCGCATCGTGGTCCAACATGAGAACCAACACCTGAGGACCTGTCGAGGACTCAACTGGAAACGCTTGGAAGTGTTCAAGGACGTCATAAATTCGATCAGCACCAAAACTGATACCTACACCGCTCATACCCTCCCAGCCAAAAATTCCCGTCAAATTTGCATAGCGCCCACCACCACAAATGCTTCCAACAGGAGCATCCTTCACTCGGACTTCAAATATTGCGCCGGTGTAATAATTGAGACCTCTAGCAAGCGTCGGGTCGAAAGAAATACACGAAATAGGAACGCCTGAATCAATGGCCATTTCCAACAATTTTAGCACTTCATTGTGGGCATTCTGGGCTTCTTCGTCCTCCGGAAGCAAAAGCGCCTGAACACCCTTGAGGCGGGCAAATACATCTTGAGAATCTAACAGATCAAAAATGCTCATTACATTTTCGATTTGCTCCGATGACATTCCACGCTCGTGAAGCTCCTTTCGGACACCATCTTCACCAATTTTATCCCATTTATCGAGGGCAACGGTCAAATCTGAAAATTGACTCTCAATTCCCCATGAGCGGGCCAAGCCGTTTAGAAGACGCCGGTCGTTTACCATGATTTGATAGCCGGGAACACCAAGACCGCTCAAAACTTCATTAAAAAGCTGCATCAAATCCAACTCACACAAGATGCTTTCCGACCCAATGATGTCTGCATCACATTGCGTAAACTCCTGATATCGCCCTTTACCAGGACGATCTCCGCGCCACACCGTCTGCATTTGATACCGTCGGAATGGGAATGCCAAGTCATTCCGCGACATCACTACAAAACGAGCAAAAGGGACCGTCAAATCGTAACGCAGCGCCTTTTTTGAAATGCTAGGCAGAAGGGCCTTCGAATCCTTAGAATCAAGCGCATTCGAGTTAGCTTTTGCCATAAAGTCCCCATTGTTGAGCAACTTGAAAATCAATTGATCTCCCTCATCGCCATATTTACCCGTCAACGTCGATAAGGATTCCATAGCTGGAGTTTCAATGGGTTGGAAGCCATAACGCTCAAAGGACCTTCGCATGATGGAAAACATCCAATTGCGCCTGGCCATAATTACGGGACCAAAATCCCTTGTTCCCTTGGGAATTGATGGTTTGCTCATGCTCTTTAATTTTTATTTGTTTCGACGGCGGAGCTGAATGAAGGCTACAATGGTCAAAACAGCCATTCCGAGAAATACGTATTGCATGATGTTAGGTTTGTTTGAAGGCGCTAAATTCGGGAATTGATGGAAACGAACGCAATTCAACGCCAGCTTTCAGGACATGATGGTGCCATTTATGACGCCTGCTGGGATCAATACCGAGGAAAATGGCTGACTGCAGGAGGCGATGGAGTCGTCGCTGCTTGGGGCAAAACAGATGAAGAAGACGGAAAAGCGATTTTTCAATCGAAACAAGCCTTCTATTCAGTTGCTCCATTGAAATCCGGCCCTATCGCTGGAACTGAAGCCGGGGAATTGATGATGATCGATCCCGAAAAAAAGCCGAGAAAAATCGTCGCCCACAACAAGGGAATCTTCTCGCTCACACCAATGGACGAAAATCGATTCTTGTGCGGCGGAGGTGATGGACGAATTACAGAGTGGAATGGACTTACCCAAAAAGGCGATTGGCACTGGAAAAGAGCTTCTAAAATTCGAGTAATATCCGCAGCGCAAGAAGGAATACTCATCGGAAGTTCTTCAGGTGATGGAATCATTATTCCGGAGTTATCGCACGACATGGACCTCGAAAAGGCCATCTCCATCGCAGGACATGACGGTGGGACTTATGCCGCGATTTTCTTAGGTCAAAAGGGCGTTTGGCTGACTGGGGGGAGAGATGGCCACTTGCGCGTCTGGTCAAAAGATGGCAAGGCGCTCATTGCAATTCCAGCGCACGACGCAGCCATTTACCGAATTGTCCAATGGAAAGGAATCATATACACGGCAAGTCGAGATAAAACAGTTAAGTCATGGAACGAAAGAGATTTGTCATTTCGCACAAAATGGGACCGCAGCAATCAGGGCGCCAAACGATCAGTCAACGCACTGTGCATTGGAGGGGATCAGCCAAAAGGCATGCTGGCTGCAGGCGATGACCGCGTCATTCGCATCATCCAGATTTAGTCCTAATAAGCCCAATTTCACCACTTTACTGGCGCGCATTCATGCTGTGTAAGCCAATCATTCGCGCGACTAAACGGCCTAGAACCCCAGAATCCTCGGTAAGCAGAAAGCGGACTGGGATGAGCAGACTCTAGGACCAAATGCTCGGACCGATGCACAAAAGAAGACTTCTTTTGTGCATCTTTTCCCCAAAGAATGAATACAATTGGGCGTTCTTGAGCGCAGAGCACTTGAAAGACACCAGACGTTAATTCCTGCCAGCCCATTGAGTGATGAGATCCTGCTTCACCCGCACGCACCGTCAAGACATCGTTCAATAGCAAGACACCTTCATGGGACCAATGGGCCAATGCGCCTTGGTCACTCCAATGCGAGGCAAAAGACCATTTCTGTTTCAAATCGGACTCATACTCTCGAACAATATTCCTCAATGACGGTGGCCACTCCACTCCCGGTCCTACTGAAAATGCAAAACCATCCGCCTGACCGGGCCCATGGTAAGGATCTTGACCACATATCACGACTTTTACGTCGCGAGGACTGAGGCATTCAAGAGCCTTCAATTCATTTCCGAATGGAGGATAACACTGAAAGTTTGCACGCTCAAACTCAAGAGAATCTTGCAGACTCTTCCAGTCAATTTCCACGCCAATGGCCTCTAACGCATTGATCCAGTATGAATCCAGTTTGTATTCCATGGTAAAAACAAGAATGTACTCATCCAAAATTCGACTGCTTTGTGGTGGTTTCCAATGCTCGTTGTGAAAAACATAGCGAACGAGCATAAAAAAATGCTTTTTTGATAGCATTGGAAACGGTATTTTTGTCCATTCCTTTTTTCAAAACCAGCGCACAAGCGTCGAAACTTTTGTCCATTGCCTTTAGCTGATCCACTACTTCGCGAACAATTAGAGGCCAACAAGGGAAAAAACCTTTACGGCTATCAAGAAGCCGCCATCACCAATTTGATGGGGCGGATGGAAAAGTTTCCAAACCGATACAATCTATTGTTTCAACTGCCGACTGGCGGAGGGAAAACCGTTATTTTCTCTGAATTAGCGAAGCGCTTCATTCTGGAAACTGGCAAGCGAGTTCTGATTCTGACCCACCGCATAGAACTGTGCGGTCAGACCAGTCGAATGCTCAAGGAAATTGGCATTCCAAATAAAATCATCAACAGCAAGGTTAAAGAACTTGAGGAGGAGGACGACCACTGGTGTTTTGTAGCCATGGTAGAGACGTTGAATAATCGACTCAATGATGAGCGCATTGAATTCGAAAACCTAGGACTCGTCATCATTGACGAGGCTCACTATAACAGTTTCAGAAAGTTGTTTGGTTACTTTTCAGATCAAATCATCCTCGGAGTAACAGCCACCCCGTTGAGTTCCAACATCAAACTCCCTCTAAAGGATAACTACAACGAACTCATTGTCGGGGAATCGATTTCGTCCTTGGTAGAACAGCAATTCCTTTCAAAGGCTACCACGTATAGCTATGACGTGAATTTGCGCTCTTTAAAAATTGGAATCAACGGAGACTACACCGTGAGTAGCTCTGAGAGGCTCTACGGGAATTACCTCATGCAGGAGAAGTTGCTTTATGCATATGAAGAAAAAGCAAAAGGCACGAAGACGTTGATCTTCAATAATGGCATCAACACTTCGAAGCAAGTTCAGGCAATGTTTGAAGAGGAGGGCTATGAATGCATGCACCTCGACAATACACACAGTGAAAAAGAAAGAGAAGAAATTTTAGCTTGGTTTGAGAAAAAGGACAATGCCATTTTGAGTTCAGTTTCGATTTTGACGACTGGGTTCGACTCTCCCTCGGTTCAGACCATCATACTCAATCGAGCGACCAAGTCGCTCACCCTCTATCATCAGATGATTGGCCGAGGCTCCCGAATTTTACCGAGCAAGAAAGCATTTAATGTCATTGATTTAGGAAACAATGCTCGGCGCTTTGGACTATGGGAAGCGCACATCAATTGGACAGAGATTTTCAAATCACCAAACTCTTTCATCGAGGGGCTCTATACCGATGAAGAAATCGAAGACGAGTTTGTATTTGAATACTCAGACGAAATGATGGAAAAACTCCAAGGCGGACCGGACCCTGACTTCAATATGGCAGAGACCTACGTACAAGTTACCCGCGACGGAGGTAGACCGAAAGAGGCGATTGAACAGAGCATCAAGCACCATGTCGAAATCATCCAGTATGTCAGCGACGATTTCTGGGATGCAATGACCCTCGCCAAAGAATTAGAAGGAGACATTGCATACCGGATTCGCCTTTATTCAAAGTGCATCGCAAAGACCACTGAGAATTATAAAAATTGGCTGAAAGATGAATACAGCCGCAAGCTTCAGAGTGCGCTTCGCTCAGCCTTTGTAACCAGCGAAGAGGAAGGTTAACAGAAATTTCCATCCAGCAGTTTCAAACAACCGTGAACTGAAGCGGGGCGCCCACAAATCACGGTCTTGTTTTTATTTTAGATTCCCTGAAATTTGAGCCATGATGAAGATGATGGATTTCGATGCATTGGGCCAAGCCATTATCGGATTATTACTGATCTTTTTCATCGCCAAAGCCACGCACAATACTCGAATCATTGAATCCAAAAATCCGGCGGTCTCAAGACGTTTCAGACTTCCGTTCTTAAAGTTCTCTTGCATTTCGCTCTTCATCTGTTGGTGCGCCTTCATCTACCAAACGTGCTTCGCATCAATCGACAGAATCACTGCTGGTTTAAGTTATGCACTGCTCTCAATCACAGTGATCTTAGTTTGCGCTTCCGCGTTTTTCTATGCTCAGCTTTTGCGCAATCACGTTAGGTCTCCTGATTTTGTCAAGAATTCAATCATTCAAGAACAGTTGTTACTCCAAAGTGTCTCACAAACACAACGAAACCTAGCCCTTCAAAGGAAGGTGAAAGACGCGCGAAGGCTCAATCTGAAGTCGCAAATGAATCCTCATTTTCTCTTCAATATTCTCACCGGAATTCAGCATCTCCTCATGCGCAACGAGGGTGAAAAAGCAAGCCTCATCTTCAGTAAATTTAGAAGACTGCTTCTCCTTGGATTTTTGTCACCTGATCAAGTCATTGGACCATTGCAGCAAGAAATTGATCAAATTCGACAGTACTTGGAATTGGAAGACATTCGACTCGAAAAGAAAATCAAAGTCGACTTTGAAATCTTAGCCGGTGTGAATCCAAAAACAACGCCCTTTCCTCTTTTTATAATGCAGCCATTGGTAGAAAATGCCATTTGGCATGGTCTCAGCAGCCACACCGTTGCAAATCCTGAAATCATCATCCGTATCGCTTGGATTGATGAAGAGTTGGAGATCAAAGTCCAGGACAATGGAATTGGCATGAAAAAACCGACATCCGTGAATCGTAAAGAGGCGCATCGCTCGAGAGGCACAGCTATTGTGCGGGAACGATTAAGCCTTCTGCATCACCCTGGAACATTGCAAACAGAGGAAACACCCGAGGGACATCCTTTTAGTTCCGGGGTCACAGCTCAAATCCGACTTCCTTTGTGGGCCTTAGAACCCGAATGGAGTGACTATGAGCAAAGCAGAGCGAGTTGACTTCAGCCGAGTTTTAGCCGGGGAATCGGTTCGATGTCTAAAGGAAAAACTTGACCCGCATCGTATAATTTAAGTCCGGCAATTGCAACCATTGCCGCATTGTCTGTACAATATTCAAAGGGTGGAACATGAACAATCCAACCCAAGCGCTCCGCAGTCGAAAACAGTGATTGTCGCAGGCCAGAATTAGCAGAAACACCTCCAGCAATAGCCACTTCAGTGATGCCTGTCGCGTTCACTGCATTTTCCAGTTTTTCCATCAGGACACCAACGATTGAGTCTTGCACGCTTGCTGCGATATCAGATTGATTCACTGCGATAAATTCTGAATCTTGCTGCTGACCGTGCTGCAAAAATTGCCATATCTGCGTTTTGAGTCCGCTAAAACTCATGTCTAAGCCAGATACACGAGGCTTTGAAAAATGAAATTTATCTGGATCTCCATTTTGAGCGAGGCGATCTAAGACAGGTCCCCCCGGATATGCAAGCCCCATGAGTTTCGCCACTTTGTCAAATGCCTCTCCAGCGGCATCATCCCGTGTTTCGCCTAACACTTCCATTTCCAGAGCGCTGGCCACTTTCACCAATTGCGTATGACCCCCTGAAACAGTAAGACATAAAAATGGAAAATTCGGGCCCGAATTCGGACCCAGAAAATGGGCGAGAACATGCGCCTGCATGTGGTTCACGGGTATCGCTGGTATACCGTTGGCCCATGCCCAAGATTTCGCAAATGCAACACCAACATGCAAAGACCCCATCAAACCGGGGCCTCGGGTATAAGCAACGGCGCTCAGTTCGCCAGCTTCGACCTTTGCTTGCTTCAACGCCTCTGCTAAAGTCGGGACGATGTTTTGGGCGTGCGCTCTGCTTGCGAGCTCAGGAACTACACCCCCATAATTTTCATGAATCGTTTGATTCGAAATTACATTTGCGAGGACTTCATTTCCTCGGATAATCGCGACTCCTGTGTCATCGCACGAAGACTCTACTGCAAGAATAAGTGGAAGCTGTGGCATGATTTCTGCGCTAAAATACGCAGGCAAATTGCTCATCGAGTACTTTCACATCGCAAACATGTTCTTCTCACGCAATAGATTTCGAAACAGCGCAACGGTATTTTTACTGATCCTATTTACGGTAGGAGCAGCCATACAAATGCCTTTTGTTCAAACTGCCCTGCTGCGAATTTTCGTCCTACCTCGTGTCGAAAAAGCGTTGGAAACCGATATAAATGTGGCCGAATGCTATTTCGATTGGTGGAATCAAAAAATTACCATCCATGATTTAATCGCGCTGCATGATGAAAATCCTCTGTTCAGCATTCAAGAGTCAACGATTCAATGGAATCAATCTGATGACTCATGGGATCGAATTGACTCCATAGCTGTTGAAGGCTTGAAATTCGAGTTGACCCAAGGTGCCAAATGGCTTGATTTCATCAGACAAAAAGCTCCCGAAAGCGAAAATGAATCTGCAAAGACGACCACAGCATTCAACATCCGCGTCGCTACTTTTCTCCTTCGCAATGCAGAGGGCTCAATTGAATCGGATACAATCTTTCAAATTGATGAAGCTCGAATCAATCAAATGCACTATCGGGATGAATCGCTCAGTATCCCGCTGAAAGCCTGTTCTGGATTCATTTCCGTTCCTCTTCCCGGAAATATGAGCAAACCGCTGCAATTGGAAGTAAACAGCCTGAATGCTGATCTAGAGTTAAAGCATTCAATGTGGTCGCTGGACACATTATGCACATCCACTTCTGCATTTGATGCTCATTTTTATCCGTCTGAAAAATCGAATGAATGGCAAACACAAATTCAAATCATTGATTCGATCGACTTCAGGGCCTTAACTCTTGATCCACAAATCACTGATCTGCTCAGTTCCATCTCCAAGCCACCCATCGCGCCCGTCTTCGATGGCAGAGTCTGGATTAATGAAGTCACGCACTCAGTGGAATGCGCTCTTGCCATTGAGGGCATTCCCGCCTTAGGTGATTTTACCGATTCCCTCAGAATTTATCGCAATGATGGCTTATGGTCGTCGAATGGAGAACTGAGCATCGACTGGGACACCATCGATTCTGGTCTCTTCGCGATCCTTGGAGATCGAATGCCAGCGAGTCTGCAAAAATTGAAAAATCAAGGAAATTCCATTCAACTAAGGTGGGATGTTGACCCGATAACTCAGCAGTTCGACTTCGGAGTTCCCATGCTAGGCGAGAGTACAATCGATTTAAAAGTGCTTTGCTCCTCACCTTGGACACCAATTTCGTTTCAAGGAAACATCCTGAACTTTCAAATACCACTCTTTCCATTTGAAAATCAGGTCTTGTCCGGAACAGTCCTTGGACAAATTGAAAAAGACAATAGCAGCCTCGCAATAACCGTGCGAAATGTTGAAGATATTTTGTTCAATTTCAATGCTCAGAGCATTCCGCAACTCGATACCGGTAATCATCGCATCGACGCTCAATGGAAATCCGAATCACACTTTCTCCCGATGTCGGGTGACTGCAGCTTGGCATTGGGCGACTCGTCATGGAGCTTTAATAGCGCGACTGAATTAAATGGAATCCAGAGCTTGAATCTAACCGAAAGCAAGGAATGGGCATTATTTGCCGCAATCGCCTTTCGTGCCTCTGGGAATTACGGACACCAATGGTCGAGCATTTTGGAAACTCGAAACATTGCCCTCCTTGAGAATAAAAAACCCATTGCTGTTGACCGCTTTGATGCAATGCTTGAACATCAAGGACAACAGATTCACCTCGAGTGGCACTCGGACCTAACAAATGGAAGATTAACTGCCAGCGATGACCTTTCAGCATGGAATAATTGGTTCGATCAAATTACAGGCCAAGGGGTTGAAGGTGCTTCAGTTCCTTTTGTCGAATTCAATGCATCACTATTGAATTTTTATCCACTTCAGTTGATTACCAATGCACCATTTAGCCTTGCTCCGTATTCTTCCTTATCGGGAAAGTGGCATTCAGATCAACTTTTGATCAACGCCAACATTCCAAAGATTTCAGCGACTCCTTTCGCAGCTCACACGCTTCAGGCCCAATGGACATTCAAGGATTCAACCTCCATCTTTCATTTGAGTGTAGACTCCATCAACCGTGAAGCAACCCTCTTAGCCTCTGACTTCAACGGCAACGTAGAACTTGGAGCCAATTGGGACGGAGCCCTGACCTGGACGGAAGGACAAAAAGGACAAGATGCAGCCATTGGATTCACTTCCACTCCACCTTTCAAGCCAGAGGGAAGTTTGAAAATCACTGATTTCAAATGGCCAGTACTCGGACAAAATTTAAAACTAGTAGAGGCCAACGACTTGATTCGATGGTCATCACTCGAAGACACGGAAGCCTCGTCTAAGTCAAAACCTGTAACCATTCAATCACGGGACTGGACCATTCAAGCTCAAGCCAACCAAGACGCAAAAAGCAACTGGCTCGCGGAAATGAAGCTGGAGATTGATGGTAAATTGGACTCAATCGATTGGTTCCCAACTGGCACCAATATTTCGTCTCTAATTGCTCAGGTAAACGCATCAACAAGCGGCAAACAAAGGCAAGGTTTTTTTCAAGTGCAAGCTGAGGAAATAGAGTGGAGTGGAGAACGGATTTCGAATCTTACGCTATCTGGAAATGGATCGCTCGAAGCCTGTGCATTCAATGCCCGAGGCAATGTGGGATTTGGGGAAATTTCGGGGAATGGTGAAGCTGGCTGGGGGGCATCTCCATTTCTCGATGCATCATGGGAATTGAATACGATCGAACTAAATGGAATCAATCAACTTATCCCAGAAAACACCTTCAACCTCAATGGAGGAATTACGGGGCGACTGAAGTCTCAGTGGAAAAACGATGAATTTCAATTGTCTGGAAAGCTCAAAACAGACTCCTTGACGACCTTCATTCCAGCTCTTGGCACGACGTACACGATTGCAGCGAACGTTGAAATCGAACCGGGCTCAATCCAAATCAACCAAGGTCGCATTCAAGATCGAAATGGCGCAATCGCTCAGATGAATGGAACCGCGTATCATCAACATTTTAAAAATTGGAACTTAGACTTTGGTATCGATGCCAATTCAAACCCCATTGAATTGATGAACCTCCCTCCGAAAGAGTCCTCTTTTTACTTTGGCAGTGGGATTGGTACAGGAGACATCAATGTCGCCGGATACGGAAGTGAGCTACTTGTTGAGGCGGACATCTCGACAAAAAAAGGCACTAATTTTGCTCTTCCCCTAGACGCGGTAAGTGACGCATCCTATGCACAATTCATTCAATTTAAGACCACTGACTCACTTCCTTTAGCTCCTCGGAAAACAGGTAGCTTCTCGAATGTCGTTCTTGACATCGGATTGGACGTGGAGCCAGAAGCCACAGCTCGGATTATTTTCAATCAAAATACCGGCGAAGAAATTTCAGGAAAAGCAAAAGGACACCTTGACTTGCGGGTGGATCATTTTGAAGAAATCAACTTGAAAGGCTCACTCGAAATCATCTACGGAACGTACTATTTCACGCTGCAAAATCTCATCAACAAAACCTTCAACATTGTGCCGGGTGGAACAATCGAGTGGTTTGGCGATCCTTATGCCGCAAGAATCAATCTGCTGACGTCTTACCAAACTCGTGCGCGTCTAACTCCCCTTTTGCCAGACGAACCCAACCTCCCTGGTCGTGTTCCTGTGGAATTATTGCTCTCGCTCAATGGCGGATTATTCCAGCCCGAAATTGGATTCAACATTCAAGTTCCAAAAGCCGATTCTCGTCTCGAAGCGCTGATCAAAGGAGCTTTATTGAACGAAGAAGAATTGCAGCGACAAGCATTAAGCCTTCTGGTAGTAAACCAATTCATCGCGCAAGACCCACTGACCAGCGCATTGGGAGGTTTTCAAGGCGGTGGCCAGAGCAGCGCATTCATTGCAAACCAATTGGGGCATTGGATCTCTCAAATTTCCCCTGGAATGGATTTGGGATTGGATTATTCAAATGACAACCTGAGTGGAGAGCAAGAATTAGCATTGGCGCTGAGCACACAACTATTCAACGAGCGTCTCAAAATCGAAGGGGGCTTCGGCGCCCAAAGCACGGGGCAAATGTCGACCGATGACATCCAGATACAAGATGTTACAATTAGCTACAATCTTGACAGCAAAGGACACTACCAAATCACAGGACAGTCGAAGAGCAACCAATCTATGATCAATACCCTTGATGGGAGAAGTACCCAAGGTGTTGGGATCCGGATGCGGCACGAGTTCAACCGCTGGGGCGATTGGAGGATAGAAAAACCAGATGGAGATATGAATTAAGTTGGAATATAGCCCTGCTCTGCAGCTCTTCAAAATCTGCCTTACTTAAATTGCGACTCAAACCCTTTTACATGAAATTCTTCAGAAACGTCATGATTCTTGTTTTCGCACTTGGTAGCGGATTAGAATCAAAAGCACAAATCGTGATCGATAGCAATGACTTACCACAGGCGGGAATCACTTATGACGTCGTGAATACAGCAATCACAGATTTTAACTTAGTGGATATTTCTGGTCCTGATGTTACCTGGGATGCCTCAAGTTTGATTGCCCTTGGGGACGCTCCCATAGAGCCCGTGGACATCAACAATGCCTCAATTACAGCTGCCTTGGTCTTCAATAGTCCATTCAATAGCACCTATCAATGCGATTATTACCTGCCAACAGTATTCCCTGACTTGGGAATAGAAATTCCAATTCCATTGGAGGGATTCAATAACTTCTACCAAACTAGTGGCGATCACTATGCAATCGCCGGAGTAGGTTTGAGTGCCTCAGGGTTTGACCTACCAGTCACATATGATGACATAGACGAATTCTTCCCAATTCCATTCAGTTTTGAAGAATCATTCGAAAGCACTGCAGCCTTTGAGTTGAACCTCGAAGGAATTTTATCATATGCACTCGATCAAACACGCAGCGTCACTGCAGATGCCTGGGGAACGCTCATTCTTCCGGGTGGTTCTTTTAGTGTACTGCGAACTCGAACAGAACTCAATGCCATTGATGACATTTCCATCGCACAGTTGGGCGAACCATTCACGATTGAGCGCGACCAAGTTATTTATCAATGGTGGGGAACCGGCACGGGTGTGCCTTTGTTAGAAATAACTGAAATTATGGGGATTCCGGCACTGGCCACCTTCCAAAACATCAGTGGTTCCAGTGGATTGATGCCGGTAGAACCTTCAGCAATGAACATTTATCCGAATCCAGTGCGAGCTGGGGGCACCCTGAATCTCGGCTCGAAAATGCACAGTTATTCCATCTTCAACATTCAGGGAAATAAAATTAAAGATGGGAAGTCATCATCAATCGATATCCCATCGAACTGGTCAACGGGCAATTACAAGATCCTTATTGATGGTAAGCTGGAACGGTTTGTGATCCAACGTTAAGGAGTTGCTTTTCACTTGTCTAAAGGGTCAAATCACTCCGTCTTTTTCAAAGGAATCGATCTCCATTCCAATTTGCTTATCGTACCATTGATCCAATGCCCAGCCCTTGGCTATTTGGGCGTTTCGGAAAACTCGGAACGGCACGGATGGTCGAAATAGAGCCCAACGTATGCGATCTTTCAACACGGTGATGGATGAGGGAACCACTGCAGCTCGAGCCGAAACGTTGAGCATGGCTTCTTCAGACCCCAGCCATGCCAGAGCTTCCTGCTCCACTAGCGCTGCATTTCTAGGAATCAAAACCAGAACGGGACCTCTATCATCTGGCAACAACTCTCGCCTCGCCTTCTCCACTCGCTTCATTTGATTGACGTCAAGCACGGCTTCTTCATGAAACCGCACCGTATACAACCCCATGGATAGCTCAATGGTGGCGTCTTGTAATTTAGCTGTTAAGGTATGCTCCATGTGTGCTTTGGAAATCGATCAATCGCAGTAGAAATCTGAGAAAGGATTCGGCGTACAAAAGTTTAATTCATAGGTGTCTGCACCCTCAATCAAGTAGGCCAGTGAAGCCGTGGTGCAGCCAATTCCATAAACGCCCTGAGTGGATCGCGCAGCAAACAACCCAAGGCCGCCTTCACTGCCCCAATTGATATTCGTATACTCAGGCCTTTCTTGGATCACACCCGTCACTGGAGAATTGATTTCGAGATAAGTTGACAACTCATCATTCGCTATTGTGAGCACGAAGTCCACAACACGAGCAATTTGAACTTCATCGTCCCAGACTCCAAGGACGCGGGTCACAAATGGATCCGGCTCAAGCTGCGAAGCCAATGTGGTAAAAAAGCGCTCACCACTTACTTCCTTTTGCAAAATGTCACCACCTTCATCATCCTGCGTAGTCAAGGTTCCAATAGGCCATTCAATAATCCGTTCTTCCTCGGTTAATAAATCCGTGTGAGCTTCATCGTTCCAGATGCGTTCGGTGACATGAATCAGCATGGTTGCATCGTAGCGACTAGCACCTGCCGTGGAAGACCATTTGAATGTAATGTCTGGAAATGTGGTCTGAAAACCAACGCTAGCAAAACCAATTTTAAAATTGGTTACTCCCGGCGGAGGCTGTGAGATATTGCCAATTTGCTCGGCAATCATATTGGTTGTTGCTGTGACGTCATCCTCCTCTCCTTCGATGGCAATTTTCAAGTCGTATTCTGCATCTGTATTCAGCCCTCCCTCGGGAATGAAATACCACATTTGTTGATGGGGCCCAAAGAAAATCCCATCCTCCAGTTTGTTGCCGATCACTGTGTCAATCAATGACCATTCGCGGATCTGCCCTCCCACGCGTTCGGTGATCTCCACTGTAAGATCTTCTGCGGGGTATTCGCTGCTATCAGCAAGCATCGCAGCATCGAACTGGTTGCCATCGCCTAGCCATGTTCTATTCACACGAACCCACTGCGTATCTTGCTGTGCATCCAGCAGACCAAACACAACCGGCGATTTTTTGTAGGGTGCATTCAAGACGATGTCCGTGGAACAACTGCTCATCATAAAGAGCAAAGACCCAACCATGGCCACGAAGACAAAATGTACGTGGCTGGATGTTTTCGAGGTATTCATTCGACGTGAGATGGTTTCAATTTCTGTGACGAAGATAACCCCAAGAGGAACGAAATGGTATCCACTCCATCTGCATAATCCCACGGCATAGGCATTTGCGTCGTCCCGAGCGGCACAAGCGGCACAAGACTGTCTCGAAAATCCTCGGGATTTCGTACCGCAATGCATTGCAGGTCATTCGCATGGGCTTCCAGGTGTGCGATAAGCGACGACATATCAGAAAAGGATTCATAAAAAAGGGATCCGACTGGACTCAAGAATGCTTTGTCCTCTTTCAGCAGCACAAAACCATTCTCAATTAAGTCAACCTGATTCAACAACCAGACGGCCTTATGGTAATCATAGTTGTTCGCATACTTGTTATGATTGGCTATATGAGACCACTCGATCCAAATCTTGAACAACCGATTTAAATCAAAACCAACAGGCAGATAAAGTTTTGTCACGCTCCGACAGCCCATGCCAAAATACCTAAATACATCACGGCCCAAGGCTTCTATTTCTTCATTCGACTCTGATCCATCTAAAATAGCTACGCTCGTTCGTTGGCTTCTCAAAATTCTCGGCAAATCCTTGAAATAATATTCAAAATAGCGGTTGGTGTTTGCACTTCCAGTGGCAATTACAGCATCCACATCGCTCATTTTACCAGTGACCCATTCCACTTTCAACTTTTTGCCTTCTGGCAAAAAGGACTGCCATGCCTCAACGACCGCGGTCATTAAGACCGAATCTGACGAACTTGCCTTGATCACAGCCTCGTGACCCGTTAAAAGTGTGCACATGACGTCATGCCAACCCACCAAGGGCAAGTTTCCAGCCAATACCAAGCCAATCCTCTTCACATCATTTGACTCAGCTCCCCATTGATAACGTTGCAACCAATCCCTCAGCACCTTCGCTTCTAGCATAGCTCCGCACCCATGCATCGCGTCCTTGCATGAATCCTCGTTGAACCATCTGTTTTGCATTTCTGCCTGCGAAAGCAACAATTCATCATTCGGCCCTCGGTTTGGGATTTCGCCGCGCAACCACTCTCCAAGATGAACAAGTGATGATTCTAATGTGTTCCTCATATTGGTGCCTATCTTCGCGCCAAATGTACGTTCCAACCCAAGACTGAAAGAACCCATGGCCATTATGATCACAGACGAATGCATCAACTGCGGTGCGTGCGAGCCTGAGTGCCCCAACAACGCCATTTACGAAGGTGGAGCGAACTGGCAGTTCTCAGAAGGAACTGGATTCAGTGGAAGCGGTGTTCATCCAACAGTTGGGGAAGTTCAGTCCGAGACCGAAAACGACCCGGGCAGTATGGACGTTTATTTCATCGCCCATTCAAAATGTACAGAATGTGTCGGATTCCATGACGAACCTCAGTGCGCCGCTGTATGCCCGGTAGACTGCTGCGTGGACGATCCTGATTACGTTGAATCAGAGGAATTGCTTTTGGCCAAGAAGGCATTTATGCATCTTTGATGCAGGCAATTTAAATGGACCTTTCCCGTTTCGAAGATGATGCATAAAGTCAGCACAGCAATGACGCTTATTTTTGTTCTTGCACAGGTGCTCACAGTCGCCGCGCAGGGAGCCAAGGCAAACGAGGAAAGACCCATTCAATACTTAATCGATCTTCACGAACGAATTGCACAGGCAAAACACGATAGTGTCCGTACCCTCGCGCATTCGGCATTGACCTCCGAAATGGTCAGCACATTCGAACAATTTGATTTTTGGGAAACAAATACTGACTCATTATCGCGTCGCATGGGGGTTGTGTCCACTGGAGAAAAAGAAAATCGAGTCGCTGTGATCACTTGGAATCTAGAATACGATGATCGGACAAATGCGTACGGAGGTCTCGTCATAACGCGCGACGCAAGGAATGAGCAGATTGTGACACCTTTGCAATTCAAAGGACACAGCCAGCGGCGCCAGGAATTCAACGTCAAAGATCGATTCACCTCCAAAAATTGGCCTGGTGCGATTTATTATGACATTCTTACCCAAGATCAAGGCAGTCATCCCGTTTACACCTTGCTTGGATGGGACGGAGCTGATGGCCTGCGGAATCGCAAAATCGTGGAAACAATGAGCATCAGAGGGAATAGAGTCAAGTTTGGAATTCCAATCATCAACATTGGAAGAGAGTCCGTCAAACGACACGTGCTAGAATACAGCGATGCAGTTTCAACGACACTTCAGTGGAGAGAAGACATGGGCATGATTGTAATGGATCATTTGAGCCCATCCGATCCGGCTATGAAGGACTTTACTGCATTTTATGGACCCGATTTTACCTACGATGGTTTCTATTGGCATCGCAATCATTGGGTCTTAAAGGAAGACATTGAGGTCCGTGACACCGATATAAACGTCCCTTGGAACAACCCCAAGAAATGGCGTCGTCGTTCGCGCAACTGATGTGAGAGAAGAACTGTATCTTCGTTTTCATGAAAACGTATGCGACCATTGGCCATGTGATGATTTCGATGCTGGTCATTTCTTTGGTACTCTGGAATTGCCCCGCTCATGCGCAAGTTGAACCATCAGTGGAACAAAAAACAACCGAGACGAATAACGATGATTCTCTAACGTCTCCTCCTCTAGCATTCGAGAAATTCCTTGCTGATTCGGCGCGCATGGATTCCGCGCGGAAAGTCCAAGTTGAGCGCCAAGTCAATCTCAACAAAGAGATCAACGCACTTTCCCGTTCAGCCCTTGGTGAAGAAATTCTAGAATGGCACCAATGCATGGATATTGAGGTCTCAAGGGCTGGCCGCTCGATTGTTCAACGATTCTGGTTTGATGACCAATTGAAAGAAGGTCCCTTCATATGGTTTGGTGACACCACTCGCAATCAAGAGTGGCTCTGGTTTGATGCAGAGCAACGTCGAATGGCGACGCTGTTCCTGAATGCCAATCAAGGCAATTACGTCTCTAAAAAACTCGCAGAAATGAGTGGAATGATGGGCAATGGAACCACAGTAGCCAAAAAGAGAGCCGATCAATGGAAGGTTGAAAATACTAGCGGAACACTGAATTACGTTTTGAGCAGTGCGCAGGGCACTTACCGATTGACGCTGGGAGGAAAAGATTCAAATCAAGCGAGCGCCATGATCAATTGGCTCAAGCTTCAACCAATCGAGGAATTAATCTTACCTGCCGCAGCAAATAAGTTTCCCGTTGAAACGCTAGAACTCACTGACAATGAAGGGCGCGTGGTGTACGCATTCACATTGAAGAACAAGCAAGCATTGGAACCTGCTTTCAGGGTTGATCTTTCTACCCTCCAAATCAATGACCCGGAGCGCGACTTAAATGTCATTGCACGCGAGTGGGCTGAAAAGAAGAGACAAGAGCAAGCCAGGGATTAATTGAATGCACTTTCTCCAATCCATACCTCGGTAGCGCCACTTCCATACTCTCTAGGATCTGCGGATCTGCAGCTACAATCAGGATAATACTGCTCCACTCGGCTCCATATCTGATGCCGTAAAACGCCTTGCCCGATGCCGTGGATAAACACCAACTTTTTCATCCTTTGGCGGATTCCAATTTGCAACATGCGCTCAAAGTGAGCAAGCTGTAATTCGAGCATCGTAGTGGGATTCAACCCCGACTGAGAATCTACGATTGCGTGCATGTGCAAGTCAATCTCCATGTCTGAACGTCCATGGGCTCGGGCGTTTGCTTCCCTGTATTTGGTCTTAAAGTCCTTCTCCAGACGACTCTTTCGCTCTGGCGAAATGTCCTGTTGAATGATTTCCAGCACAGTGGGAACGACACGTTCATAAGCCATCTTTTCCTCTTTGATGTCCTCGATTACAAGCAAACGTGACGCATCATATGGATATTCAAAACCACTATCATCCTCCACCATCACTTTTGCATCCGACAAAATTTTGGTGACAATCCCATTTCCAACTTCATCCAAAAAACGAACTTTTGTTCCAACTTTTAGTGCATTCAATCCCATGTAGGCGAAATTAGTCATCCCCTTATCAAAATCTGACCTCATGCTTTGCTCTTTCTCGACATTTCGAATGAACCGACCTTGCCTCGTTTCAGTATCGTGCATTTTGACCGCGTTGGCATTATCCACTTTATCGGTTGGTCAAATAGCGATCAAATCCAGACAACTTTCTGAAATCGATCAAGCCATGTCGCGCGCTGTTCAAAGCATGAATTTGCCATCACTCTCAGTATCTATCGTCCACGAGGGTGAATTGGTATGGAGCAAATCCTATGGCACTCTTGATGTTGCCGGGAATGTTGATGCAACGCCTGATGCACTTTACGCAGTAGCATCGAACACCAAAGGTTTTACAAGTGCGGCCCTTGCCCAATTGGTATCCGCTCAAAAAATCAACTGGGACGATCGGGTCACAGATTACCTCCCTGACTTTAAGCTTTATGATCCATATGTTACGTCCGAGCTGCGCATCCGAGATTTGCTTTGCCATCGATCCGGGCTTGCCACGTTTTCAGGCGATTTACTTTGGTATGGTACGACATGGACATCAGACGATGTCTTGGAAAAGGCACAATATTTAAAACCAACAAGCTCATTTCGAACCGAATTTGGATACCAAAATATCCTATACATCGCTGCTGGTAAAATTATCGAAGTCGTTACCGGAACCACCTGGGAAAAATGCATTCAAGACTCCTTACTGACTCCAATCGGTATGGATCAATCTGTTTTGAGCACATTGGATTTAGATGGAACAAACACCTTTGCACAGCCCCACAACGAGACCTCAGATGGAGACCTCGTTCCCATCGACTGGATCAACTGGGACAATATGGCGCCCGCAGGTGCTTTAATCGCGAGTGTCAATGACATGGCGAAATGGATGACAGTGCAACTCGACAGCGGCCGTATCGCTGATCAAAGGCTATGGGACCGAAACGAAACCAAAGAGATGTGGACCATGCATACACCAATACCTGTCTCAAACTGGTACCATTCCAAATTGCCCTCCATTCATTTCCGTGGATATGGACTTGGCTGGGAAATGGCAACGCTGCATGGCCGAAAAGTTGTTGGACATTCTGGTGGTTATGACGGAATGATCTCTCGACAGATGCTTGTGCCCGATGATAAGCTCGGAATTTTTATTGTCACAAATACCAACAGTTCCGTGCCATGGGCACTCGGCTACGATTTCTTGGACGCACTCCTCAATGGCAATCTCGACTTCAATTTACTCAGCTTCCTTGAAGCCAACAGATCTGAGGAAGCTGACAACAAAGCCCAGGAACTAGAAACCAAAAACGCTTCGCGCATAGCCAACACGAGCCCCTCCCATCTTCTTGCGGATTTTGCGGGAACATACACCGATAAAATGTATGGGTCAATTGAAATCACTGTTAGCAATAGCGGTTTGGGCTTGCAATTCATACAAACACCCTTATTCAAGGCTGATTTGGAACACTGGCACTACGATACATTTCAATTAAATTGGTCAGAACAAATGATGTTGCCCAGTGGAATGGTCCACTTCTCATTTGACGCGCTTGGAAAAGTTGCAGCGTTGGACGTAGATGTCCCCAATCCCGATTTTGATTTCACCGAGCTTCATTTTGTTCGTGACTAAATGCTATCACCTGGAGAATATATTGTACTTTAACATGTTGAAAATGAAAAGTTTTAAAAACATCACCTCAATGCTTGGTTTACTAAAATCGAACGTGACATCCCACGGTGTTTTCTCTGCATTTGGTGCAATTATTCTGTTTGTTTCGAGTGCAATTGCGCAGCCTGATGCACCCGCAGGACTAAATTCCCAGCCGCTGAGGGACTGGCTCAAGGCCGAGTGGTACAATCCATATTTCAATGACTTGGGATACAATGGCGCCCGGACCCAGATGTTCGGGTATACCGACGAACTTAATGGCTCAATTTATTGCATCTACACAGGATTTGAGCAAGTCGCGGAATTCACTACATACCTCGATCCGATCAATACCGAGCACATCATTCCTCAAAGTTTCTTTGGAGGGATTTCGCCCATGAAGTCGGACCTATTCAACATTCGCCCTACGCATGGCAGTGCCAACTCATCAAGAGGCAACTCACCATACTCCGAAATCTCTGACGAAAATGCTCAATGGTATGGAACAGGTACGAATGGCAATTATGTGACCCAAAACGATGTTCCTGTAGATCCTGAAAACTGGTCAAAACGCTCCGGTACACTCTGGGAGCCCCGTGACGATGTCAAAGGTGACATTGCTCGAAAAGTCTTTTATTTCTACACCATGTACCCTTCTCAAGCGGGAAGTATCGAAGCACTTGGAGACCCCACCATGTTTTTTCAATGGCATATAAACGATCCCGTTTCAGTTTTCGAGTCCACTCGAAATAACCGCATTCAAGAAACTCAGGGCAACGCTAATCCCTTTATCTCTCACCCCGAATGGGTCGAGCCTGCGTGGTTTTGGTCTGGCGAAATCGTTGAGGGCTGCACTGACCCCGTTGCCTGTAATTATGACGTACAGGCCAACATGGACAACGGTTCATGTGTCTTTCCGGAAGCAGGGCTCGACTGCGATGGCAATACCCTTTCAAGTTGTTCGTTGTTTTTCAGTGAATACGGCGAAGGAAGTTCAAACAACAAATATCTCGAAATCTACAACCCTGGGGTGGCTGAAGTATCGTTGAGTGGCTACGCATTGGCGCATACCGTTAATGCGCCCGCAACACCCGGCAACTTTGAAAACTGGGTGGAGTTGCCCACAAACGCTGTCATTGGGCCTGGCGCAGTATTTAAAATTGTTCACTCCCAAGCCGTTTTAGAACTGCTGAATAACGCAGATTTCACGTACAGCAGCTTATCCAACGGTGATGACGGATTCGGCCTTGTGTTTGGAAATCCGGAGGACTTTGACCTTCTCGATATTATCGGAAATTGGGATGCCGACCCTGGATCTGGATGGAGCGTAGCTGGCACAGACAATGCCACACAAAACCACACGCTCATCCGAAAACCCGAAGTTCTCGATGGAAATAACGGAAATTGGGATTCTTCGGCAGGCACCACCATCGATGATTCAGAATGGATTGTCATGGACTCTGATGACTGGTCCAATTACGGCCAACATTCAGCAATCGGATCGTGCAGCACCGATATTGAGGTTGATGAAGATGTTTTCGGTTGCAGCTACGCTTCTGCTTGCAATTTTGACCCTTTGACAACCATCGATGACAGCAGCTGCGACTTCACAAGTTGTCAAGTGCCGGGCTGCACCTACAGTAGCGCCATAAATTTCAATCCCGAGGCAACTTTTGATGATGCGAGCTGCGTCTTCAACGACAACGTAAACACCTGCGCAAGTGACATCAATGGTGACGATGTGATCACGGTCGGAGATCTTCTACTCCTACTCACCGACTTTGGCGGCAATTGCCCTTGAGTTTGAATTTCGTTCTGACTCATTCAATTTTCTTGCTGATCCCAAGGGATGTTTTGGACTTAATTCTGATACTCGTGATCGAAGAACACTTGGGTCATTTCTTCAGCTAACTTCTTAGAAACCTGTAAGTAATAATAATTTATGTCGACGAACTGGTCTTAATCGACCTCGAGTCCTTATATTAGGAGTCCCAAATTGTCTGACATGAGCCAAACTTGCCTAACCAGGATTCTCTGGATCTGCGCGATTGTTTATGGATTTTTGAATCCAGCAATCGCTCAAGATTACCAAATGTCCATCGATATTGTAGCGGAACATACCGGAATGGTGGATGAAGTCGATCTTACAGATCACACGACCTACCGCTTTTACATCGAAACCGCAGACCCTGAAGACAGAGTCTTATCGGTTTTCGGTAATACCGAAAACCCCACTCAAATTTTCGCTCCAAACGGTTACTTCAACAGCATCTTCGCCTCTGGCCCAAGTGCATCAGGCATTTCCTTGATCGGCCTCAGCACCTATCCCTCACTTGCATTCGACAGTTATGTCACCATTGGCATTGAGCACGAGCCAATTGCAGAAAATGGTGAAGAACCAATACAGACCGAAGAAGATGTGACGCAGCAGTGGTTGACGAATTTATTCTCGCCTTCTGCAACATCAGGCAATGACATTTTGATAACCTCCGATTTGGGCGGTGGTTGGTCAACGTCTGCCTCAGCTTCCAATGGATTATCCGGTAGTGACCTCAAGGTGTTGGTAGCTCAGTTCACGAGTAGCGACTGCCTTTCTGGAACTTTGCACGCCGTGATCCAACCTGCAGATGGCTCGGACCCAATCATCTTAGGCCAGCAATTTAATTGCACCGATTGTGGACCAATTGGGTGCAGCAATGAAGACGCATGCAACTATGACCCACTTGCACCTTCCTATCCAGGCTCGGAAACAAGTTGTGAATTCGCAGACGCCGGATACGATTGTGATGGAAATTGCCTCTCCGACTCTGATGGCGATGGAACGTGTGACGAATTTGAAGTAAGTGGGTGCACCGATGCATTGGCATTGAATTTCGATCCCAATGCCACAGAAGAAAATGGCTTTTGCGCCTTTGTGGAAGATTTGAATTGCGCAGACGAAAGCGCCTGTAATTTTCAATCGTTTCAAGGGCCTGGCTACTGTCTTCAAATCGAACCTTACCTCGTGCATGATGGAATGGTCGGATCAGAAGATCTTAGTGGGTTTACGACTTATCGCATCTACGCATTGTGCGAAGGCAGCGATGATTTCGTATCAAGTGTGAGCGGTGACTCAGAATTTCCAACGGTAATTTCCAGTACTGGGAACATTTTTCAAAGTGCCTTTGGCGGAGCCCTGGGGTCTGAACAAAACCCTTCACTCTTCGGCTTCTTCCCCGCTGCCGAATACGATAGCTTTGTAACGATTGGACTCACTGAAAGCCCTGCTCCCGGTGAAGGAACCATCAATACCATCACTTCGGACGAGAATCCATGGAATCTCAATTTCGAAGCAGGCGAGGCGCTTGAAATCAATGATGATATCGGTGGTGGTTGGTACATCTTCAACGGAGAAAGCAATGGCTTTGCTGGAGACGACTACAGAGTTCTTTTGGCTCAAATCACGACAGACGGAGATCTCATGGGCAGCATGTATGTTCAGTTCTTTGTCAATGGTTCTCCAGCGAATGAAGTGCGTGAATTGATTGATTTTGCTCAAGCTTGTTATGGACCAGAAGAACTTGCTGCTTGCGAATACCCAGAAGAAGGTGTTGACTGCGCTGGTAATTGCACGAATGATGAAGATGCGGACGGCATTTGTGATGAAGATGAGATTTTGGGTTGCAACGACACGACTGCGTGCAACCTTGATCCATTGGCCACTGACAACGATGGATCTTGCGAGTT
>DCPZ01000037.1 GCA_002323795.1 Flavobacteriales bacterium UBA1531
ACCAACAAGACCAACAAGACCAACAGGACCAGCAAGACCAACAGGACCAGCAAGACCAGCAAGACCAACAAGACCAGCAAGACCAACAGAACCAGCAAGAACAACAGGACCAGCAAGACCAACAGGACCAACAGGACCAACAAAACCAGCCGCAACAGGTTGAGGGGCAAATCTCCAAAGAAGACATGGAGAAAATTTTGGAGAGCCTTGAACGCTCCGAAGAAGAAATTCAAGCCAAATTGCGGAAAGCAAAAGGCAAAGGTCAGAAAGTGAAAATTGAAAAAGACTGGTAAGCATGTCGAACCATCTCTCCATACGTCCCCTATCACTAAGCATTGCCTTCATACTCTTTGCTATGGTTGCAGCCATTGGCCAAGAATCCTTCAATGTGACTATCAATAAAAATCCGATTCGCAATGGAGAAACGCTGCAACTCAGTCTATCCTTAAGAAACCTCCGGCGGGATGTTTCCGCACCTCAAATCAAGGGATTAAAATTGCTAGGAGGACCGAGTACATCACAAAACAATTCATGGGTCAACGGAGTAAGTTCTTCAGAAATACGATACACTTATACCTACCAGGTACAATCCAACCAAGACATCAATATCCCGAGCTTCACTGTGGCCGGTAGCACCGGAAAACTGAAGAGCAATGCGTTTAAGGTTAAAGTTCTACCTCGATCTGCCAAACAACAAAAACAGCGTGGACTTGGCGAGGTAGCTTGCGTCATTGAGCTGTCTAAACGAAACGTTTTTATAGGTGAACCCCTCGTAGCCTCGTTCAAAATTTACAATCGCGCCAACAACCTCGATGTACGTGAGTACAATGTGCCAGAAATGGCCGGATTCTGGACAGAACAGATCGAAATGCCTGATGCAAGGTGGGAGCCCGAAGTCATAGACGGCAGAAGATATAACGTCGCTACGGTACGAAAAGTACTACTCTTCCCTCAGAAGACAGGCGATATCACCATCGAAGGATTTAACCTCATCGGATACAAGCGAACATCCTTTTTCGACGGAAAAAATGTGAGTGTCGCTTCCAACCCTGTTAAAATTCAAGTTGACCCGCTTCCTGAGCCCATTCCCAATCGTATGCTTGGCGTATTTAGTCGATTTCGTGTCCAAACAAAAGAGAAAGTCACTACCTGCGAGACAAACGAGGCACTCACTGTAGATTACGTATACAGTGGCGATGGGCATCTCAAATTCATTCAAGAACCAGATTTAAAGTGGCCGGGGGAATTTGAAGTGTATGATCCAGAAATAATTGATCGCATCAAGGTTACGAATACAGGTGAATCGGGATCACGTACCTTCCGTTACGTCGTCATTCCTCGTGCTCCAGGAGAATACATCCTTCCATCCGTTGAAGGCCAATGGTTCAATACCCGTACCAAAGCCTACATCGATGTTACCAGAACAGAGAAAAGTATCACCGTTGAACGTGGAAATGGAAGCGGAACCTCGGGCCTGGCATACAATTCAAAAACCGACATTCAAGTCCTCAACCAAGACATCCGCTTCATTGGAACGGATTGGAACGGTTCTGGCTTGGCGCGGAACCGCTGGCAATCTTCCTTTCCTCTCTCTACTGGCTGGATCGTTGTTGGCCCTTCATTGCTAGCACTAGTTTTCATTGGCAAACGTCGAAAAGAAGAAGAAGATAGAAATCCAAGCAAAACACGTCAGCGCAAGGCCAAAACAACTGTACGCAATGAACTGCGAGCAGCCAAAAAACACATCGATGATCCAGACCTCTTCTTTCCTGCGCTCGGAAACGGCATAGAACAGTACCTTCTTGCGAAGCTAGCCTGGTCCGCTAGTCAGTACCAGAGAGAAGCTATACTCGAGGCAATTGAACATCGAGCGCCATCTACTGCTGATCAGTGGAAAAAGCTTTTGGATCAATTGGATATGGCACGCTATGCTCCGGGCGCATTGCCCGCTCCTCGGGAGATGATTACTTTATCCGAAAACCTCGTCAATCAAACCGAAAAGTCATGGACAAACAGTTGAAGTACTTCTCAATCTGGAGATTGACTGCTGCGCTGCTTCTCATCGGTTCCAACTCATGGAATATCGCAACATGCCAAACAGAGGAAGTCTATCGCGCCCAATTTGATTCCGCTAATTCAGCCTACGCACGAGGTGATTTTGAATTGGCTGAAGCGGGATATCAATCCATTTTGAAAGATCGTGTCCACTTCGATGCTGAATTCAACCTTGGCAACGCAATGTTTAAACAAGAGAAGTTGGGCCTTGCCATTTTGCACTACGAGCGAGCGAAGCAATTGATCCCAAACAACGAAGATCTGAAGACCAATTTAATTCTCGTAAATTCTCAAATCACTGACCGCATTGAGTCCCTTCCAACGGAAGGCATTGCGAATATTTGGGAAGGCATTATCGCGCCCGGAAAGCACCTGTTGTGGCACCGACTCATGATCGTATTCTGGACACTTGGCTTCATTGCTCTCTCGTCACGCTTGCTGTCCTCCGACTTCGGAAATCGTCGGATCTGGGGAACTGTCGGAACTGCCTTGCTTGGAATCGGAATCGGATTCATGTCGCTTTCTTTGGCAGCGGCAAACCGAATTAACAAGGACCGGTCTGCCATTATTTTATCGAGCGAGTCACCCGTAAGAAGCCAACCGGGAACCAGCGGAATGACCCTCTTCATGCTGCATGAAGGAACGAAAGTTGGCATCATACAGCGAGAAGAGCGTTATACAGAAATCAGACTTCCAAATGGCAATGTTGGCTGGATTGATTCCAATGACATTGAAGCCATTTGACGCTAAGGACCGCTATCTGAGCACCTCGAGTGTCCACTGCGCAGAAACACCCGAACGGCTCCAACCGGTCACCTCATAAAGACCATTTTTCCATGCACTCGCAGGCAGCAGGCATTGGCCTGAGCCATTTGCTCGGCATTCATGCACCAATTGACCAGAGACCGCGCTAAACACTCGAACCGTTGACCCCGGCATCCATCCCTTTGTCGTTGAGCCATTGCGAGTTGGATTCGGAAAGCCCGATACCTGAGGATCAGATTGCGCATCGAAGGCAACGTTCTGCGTTTCGGCCAAATCGTACAAGATGATATCATCTAGTGCTGCCTCGATGAGAGATCCTCCATCTAAATATTCGCCTACTGTTGTGCTATCCGAAGCTATAAATCTCATCTGGAACGCATCTGTCAACTCAATGACATCAGCCACATTAAAAGCCATCCGACGCCATGAGATGTCCTGTTGCAGCGTATTCTCGAGGTATTGCCAAGTTGACCCACCGTCATTTGAAATCTCAACTTGCCACCAATCAGATGCAGGATTCGCCCCTGAAGCTGGCGCATTGGTATACCAACGCCAATAGGTCATGACCGGATTCTCGAATGCTGTCATGTCAATGATTGGTGAAACCAACGTGGTTTTTCCAGCATCGACATCATTCGCACCAATTCCATCATTTACTCCTGGATTCAGACCGGTAAGGAAGGCGTATCCTGCCAAACCAATGGTATGATCAGACGTTGGCGCAACAATCGTTGATGGGTCGTTCAACTCTGCATATGAACCTACAGGAATTGCCTCTTCCCAAATTCCAGTTGTTGCATTGTCAATCCCAGGAAGGCCCGTGGTCCATGCACCAAAGTCAGAATATTCGTCAGAATCATTCACCAACATTGGTTCGACGCCTACCAAAATGAAGTTTGGCAGATTCGGGTATGGAGCGTTTGCAGCGGCAAACGGAGTGACCCCTGCAATGCCGCCAAAGTCATCCGTAATGCCCATGTAATAGCTTATCACACTTCCTTCATCTTGAGCCGGAATCGACGCTGTGAAGGAGGAAGTTCCTTCAACATTGTCCATTTCAACTTCTGACCAATCTCCTCCTGTTTCCGTGCGATACCAGAGACGCACCGCATCAAAATAGAGGTTGTATGGAAAGACGATGTCTGCCTCCGCCTCAATGAGCAATACTTCTTCAGCAGGAGCAAACTCGATGGGGGCATGATCAATTTCCGCGTAAGAGAACACCGAAATACCGTGGATATCGAACCCTTCGACAATGGCCGCCGCATTCGGAGTTCCATTGGACAAATCACCGTCATCATCATCCGCCTGCAACGCATCAATCAAGACGTCTGTGTAGGCTTGGCCTTCATTTCCGTTTTGCACCGTGGCCTGAAGCCCAGGATATGCATCAATGAACAATGCCATCGTTGCGTCCCAGTCTCCTCCCATCAATAAGTGAGTGTCATACCAAGCACCACAGATAATTTCTCCATCGGCATGAACCTCGCCTACAAGGTCTTCGGGGTAAACTTTGGGGTCTGCATCGTACTTGCGTATTCCATCTTCATTGTCTGTATAAAAGCCTTTCCCGATCTCGGCAATGTCTCCCAAACTCATGGCCCACAGGTCTGCGTATCCTTCGTTCATTGCACCATTGTTGAAACCGGCTCCAAGAGAACCGTAATAGTAATCATTGATGCCATGACCGTACTCATGCCAGACCACATCGGCAATTAAAGAAGTTGGATTGCAGCCTCCACCAGTATCGAAAAAGTTCACGCTTATGCCATCATAAAAAGCATTGCATTCACCTTCGACGTCCACATTGGTGGTCAAGGAAAAATCCAACCCGGTAAAATTGGGCAGATACTCCTTCATGTGTTCGTGGATCAAGACCACCGATCGGTAAGCAGATCGTTCCTTGACATTACCCAATGCATCTAAATTCAGATTGTTGTAACCGTCCTCAAATTGGACTTCTATTTGTGGTGTTATTCCTCCGGTGTAGACCGTGCTCCAAGAACCGGCAAGTTCAACATCAGCCAATTGCGGTCCCGAAGCGTTGCTAATGAATCCTCCATCGATGTCGGTCGTTACTGCACCTCCTGGGATGGGCAGAAACAACATGGGCAGAGGCAGTTCGACCGATGCCTCGTATGGATACATTTCATTGATGGTAGATTTGATCACACCGCTGATAACCATAGCCTCCGCTGGTCGATCTAAGCCCATGCGATTCACAACGCGCTCTGGTTTCGTGTCTGAACCGGGCATGCTCACGCGACCATCGATGTGAACCACACGATTCTGACGCATCAAAACCTCACCACTGTTCATATCAACCCACGTTTCGTAGCGCCTTGGCACTGCGCCCACTCGTCCGTTGATGAATATGGTTTGAACTTTTTTCCACTCCAACAGACCCTGATCACTCGGAACAGATACCAAACGCTCCGTTCCCAACTCTGGCGTACTCCATTCATCGAGTTGAACGCCAGACGAGGCCGCCTCTACCAAAGCAATGGGTGACAATTCAACTCCCTCTGGCATTTCAACATCGCGGTACCAATCAGCACCCCACATGACAAGCTGATCGTTCCACCATTTGGTGACAATTTGCCCCCCTTCTACTGGAATACCATCAATGGTCTGTTGAGCAAAGGCCCATTGATGACGTCCAGAAGTGGTCTGCGTGATCCACGCTCCATCGTATTCTATACCAAACAGAGCCAAATCATTGGAAACGAAGTGAGCAGCTTTTTCAGCAAGGTCCGTCCCGGGAACCTGGATTGCCGGTCCAAAAGCGCGATGAGGAAGCGCTGTACTCGCGCTCATTATTGTTCTCCATTTTGGATGCTCAAGACCCCATTCGTTCCACTGAGATTGATTACGGAGGATTGCCTGTTGCTCTTCGGATGGACGCACATCTGAAAAATTCAATCGAATTTCCTGTGAATCCATCGCTTCAGCAGGATCATACACGCTATATGAATCGCTTTGGGCGTTGACAAGAACTGCAGAAGTCAGGGCTAACAGAAGGGTGGCGAAACGTGATTTCATCTGATTGATTTTCATTCTATTATTGACGTACAAGTTAAACACCTTCATTCGCATCTTTGTTGATTCGTCATGATTAAATCCGAAATCACATCCGTAGGAGTCGCATTGGCATTCATAGGAGCCTGTTTTACTGCGTGCAATGAAGGCCTGCAGTCCAGAGAAGAACTTCGCTGGAATGAGCACAGAGTGCCAGAATACAGTAACCCGGAAGATTGGATCGCACTTCCCAACCGACAAGATTTAGCAGATGAGGTTCCGAAGGGCCTTCCCGCAGATGCCTTGCAATATGACGAGAATGAACTTCCTGTGGATGTGTTTTTCGTCTATCCAACTCAATATTTTGAGGGACAATGGTGGAACGCATCCGTGGACGATGAATCCATCAACGACATAACAGATGCCTATCCAATGAGGCTCCAAGCAAGTGCATTTCAGATGGGAGGAAAACTCTACGCACCTCGCTATCGACAAGCACACATTGGTGTCTTCAGCTGGCAGGATAGCACAAGTTACGCCGCGCTAGAATTGGCCTATGAAGACGTAAAGTCCGCTTTTGAACATTACCTCACCCATTGGAATGAAGGCCGAAAAATAATCTTAGCTGGCCACAGCCAGGGCAGCTGGCACCTCCGATGGCTGCTACAAGAGTTCTTTGACGGCCAACCGCTTCAATCAAAATTAATTGCTGCCTATGGCCCAGGATTTGACTGGTATGCCTCCGATTTCGAAGCGATTCCACCCTGCCACACTCCGGAACAAATAGGCTGTGTTTGCTCTTGGATGACTTACGGTGGAGCCTACAAACCTCCCTGGCTTGGTTACAAACAAGAAGATCCAATTTGCACCCATCCTGTAACATGGAGAGATTCTGTGGCGTGCAATGCCTCAGAGAAGCACGCTGGGGTCGTACTCTCAAAGATGAAATTTGCACATGAAGGCGCGCTGGAAGCCTGCGTTGACGAGGGCGTTTTGAGCCTTGCAAAACCTAATGTGCCGTTTGGCAGACAGTTACAGCGTGACAACTGGCATATTGGTGACATCAATCTGTTCTGGTTAAACATTAGAGAGAACGCTCGCATGCGAGGTCTTGAAGGATCTCAACCCCCATTACAACATTCGCTGAAATGATATTTTTAATCGCTACAAACACACATAGTATCGCTCAGTGGTAATTTGTATCGTTTTTAGTATCTTTCGGGTGTAATCAAAGAACATCACGCATGCTGAATCAAAGAACATCCCTCTACAAGCATATTGGCTGGTTCCTCATCGTGTCCTTTATTTTTTCTTTTTCTGGATTATCAACTTTGCAAGCACAGGCTGTGTCTGGAAATTCTTGCAACGGATTGCCTTACAATCCTGATGTAGACTGCAATGGCAGCATCAACACACCAGACTTTCTGTATTTATTGACACTGTTCCAAGAGGATTTTGTTGCCGAATCGGATTCGCTCAGCTTGAATTTGGAGTACAGCGGTGACACCCTCTACCTACTCAGCAGCAGTGGAGCCTTGATTGATGCTGTGGAATTAGGTTTTGCCGATGGCATGAGTGCTTATGAACTATGGCTCCAAAATGGAAATTCGGGAACGATTGAGGAATTCCTAGAGAATTTAGTTGGCGAACCCGGACCACAAGGTGAACCCGGATTGAGCGCCTATGAAATTTGGCTAAACCTGGGCAACGAGGGCACTCAAGAAGATTTCATTTCAGCTCTGTCTGGAAATGCTGCGGCATCTCCATCTGTGCACGGTGTATTTGACTCCAACTCAGATGGATCGATATTCATCGTTGAACAAGCGACATCAACGTTGTGCATTGAATTGTGGGGAGCATCTGGGGGCGATGGCGGTGCCATTTGTGGTTCGATGCCCGGATCTTCAGACTGTGAGCTTTGCAACGCCCAAGGTGGTAGTGGAGGTCAAGCCCTTAAGATGGTGAGCATGCTTTACAATCTGGCAAATGGAGACACCTTGGAACTCATTGCGAGCAGCGAAGGAACCGCTGGCTCTCAAGTTTCATGTGAAGTCGGAACAACAGGTTGGGTCAATTGGGATTGTGGACCCGCATCAAACGGAACTGCTGCTGGTAGCACACAATTATTATTGAATGGAACCTCCATCGCTGAGATTAGTGGTGGTACCGAAGGCATTGGTGCTTGCATCGGTTGCCAAGGTGATGGCTGTTTTGAAGGAGAAGCTGGAGCACCCGGAAGTCTTGTATCTAGTGCTGCATGGATTTGCACGGTTTCGACTGAATTGATCGAAGAGTCCACGGGATCTCGGTTGATTCTTCGTTACTGATTTCAGATAACGCAAACTAACTTGCGCCCCGTTGGTCTTACTTTACCAACGGAACCCATGAAAGTCTCTGGATTTACATTCATTCGCAATGCCGTTGACTACGACTATCCCATTGTCGAGGCCATTCAATCCATCCTACCTCTGTGCGATGAAGTAATCGTTGCCGTCGGAAACTCTGAGGACGGCACCCTGGAACTCATCAAATCCATCGCCTCAGAAGGTCGCATTCGGATCATCGAAACAGTATGGAACGACTCACTGAGAGAGGGCGGGCGCGTTCTCGCCGAAGAAACGGATAAGGCGCTAGCTGCAGTTTCTCAAGACAGCGACTGGTGCATTTACATTCAAGGCGACGAAGTCTTTCATGATGCTGGATACGATGCACTGAAATTTGCCATGCAAGAGAACTTGCATCGTACCGAAATTGAGGGGCTCCTACTTCCATACCGGCATTTTTATGGTTCTTATGACTACGTTGGTACCAGCAGCAAATGGTACCGAAATGAAATCCGCGTAATTCGACCACGATGCGGAATTTTTTCATTTCGTGATGCTCAGGGATTCCGTAAGTTACCGAACCAAAAATTACGCGTCGCACGCGTAAATGCATTTATGCACCATTACGGCTGGGTCAAGGAGCCAGAGGCCATGCAACGCAAACAAGAAAACTTTCACAAAATGTGGCATGATGACCGATGGATATCGGAAAATGTTCTCGCTACAGATGCATATGACTATGGAAGAGATATCAATCAGTTAGCACGTTTTCAAGGAACACATCCGAAGGTCATCGAAGCACGCGTACAACTACAAAACTGGACTTTTGACACGGATATCTCAATTGACAGAAGAACACCCAAAGATCGATTCAAGACATTCTGCTATGATCAGCTTGGAATCGAGCTCGGTTACAAGAACTATCTTGCAGCGCGATAATGGCAAAATTTAAAGAAGGGAGAACATGGCAATGATTGAAGAATTGGAACGCTCAGGCAATTGGCTGTTCCGCGGACGCTCCTACTTTCCACTTGCGCTTTATGCCTTGATGGCCTTGGTCATTGGGATGAAATGGGATCCACTATTTCAAAAGTTTGATCCCGCGCCAGCACTCGTATGCATTGCGATATCCATGCTAGGCCTCGTGATCCGTGCATTGACCATTGGCTACACACCGAGAGGAACTTCTGGCCGCAATACAAAAGCAGGTCAAGTAGCCGAAGTTTTAAATATAAAAGGAATGTACAGCCTCGTTCGCCATCCGCTTTACCTGGGTAATTTTTTCATGTGGCTTGGCATCATGATTTACGTCGGAAACTTATGGTTTACAGTGGTCTGCTGTCTCCTCTATTGGCTCTATTACGAGCGTATTATGTTCGCCGAAGAGGCATTCCTTCGGGGAAAATTCGGTCAAGCCTATTTGGATTGGTCCATGAACGTGCCCTCCTTTTGGCCCCGTAACCTCAATTGGTTAACGCCTGATGTCGAATTTTCCTTGCGCAACGTCCTAAAGAGAGAATACAATGGGTTTTTCGCTGTTTTCCTGAGCTTGGCGATGGTCTCAGCGGGGAAGACTTACGTGCACATTACCCACGATTGGGAATCTGTGTTGCATCCTTTTTGGCAATCTACTGTCATTGGATCCTTTGCTGTTTTCTTAATTCTCCGAAGCCTCAAGCGATACAGCCGAGTCCTGCACGTAGAAGGTCGCTAATCACCTCGAAATTAGACTTCTCCTGACAATTGAGTCAGCCGCATTCTTCTCAAATTCGCTGACTCTTTTCACGTCGAAGGGGAGTCTCAACGCCACCTGTATGGTCTGTGCTCTGCGGTTCAAACAGCATGATCCAAGTCTCTTCCGTAGCGAGTGGCTTGTGCTCTACTCCTTTGGGTACAACGATGATCTGTCCTGGCAAAAGCACCTCGATTTTGTCCCTAAAGTGCAATTCTAGACGTCCTCGCACCACAAAGAACATTTCGTCCTCCTCTTGGTGGGCATGCCAAACAAAATCCCCTTCTATTTTGGCAAGCTTTACATCCTGACCATTCAAGGAGGCTAGGATACGCGGATTCCAGCGATCCGAGATTGCCTCAAACTTTTCATTCAGATCAATGGTATGCATCTTGCAAAGATCAGTAAAAGCATGACCAGATCGCTCACTTAAATACCAAAAACAATAGATCCACCAGCAAAAGGACTTGGAATACAAAGACCAAAATTGACATGTCCCTTTCCCCTCTGTATCGATGCGATAGCGTCATCGTTGCCACCGCTAGGAGCGGAAGGAAAAGTGCCGACAACCATCGAAGAGAGAAGTAGGCCTTCGTTTCGGATTCAGTTGTTTTGCACCAATTCACCTCATCAAAAAATCTGGAAACGGAATACACGATCGGCGTCCCCTCCTCAATCCGCTGTGCCAACTCTTCTGAAACTGAAAAGGCACGTTCCGTTGTAACCAAACGATGCGAATAATGAAAACCTCTTGCTGCATTGTGATGCTGTTGCACTTTCCTTTGAACGCAGACAATCTCGTCATTCACCACTTTTCCGGGAAACCCAAAATCGAAAAGAATCAAAAGAGCAGCGAGCACAAAAATTAAACTCAAAAAAGCCTTTCGATCAATGCAGCGCAAATTGGCGTGTTCCATAAGCCAAAGGTGGCCAAATTATCCCTAAAATAACACATGTCTTACCTGCAAAAGAACCGGTAATAATTACAGGCAAATGGATTAACTTGCCCTACCAAAAACAGATACATTATGGTCATAATCCGCCATCTCTTCCACATTCAAAAACCAATCGAACACGTATTCCAGGCCATCAGCACCTCCAATCAGCTGAGCCAATGGTACACACGAACAGAGAGTTTTAATGCAAAAAAAGGCGAAACTTTTAAGATGCATTTTGGCGAAATGTCGTTTGAATTTCAAGTTCAGGAAATCATATCGAACAAACGAGTGACTTGGAAGTGCGTTGAAGCCGACATTCCACTTGAAGGTCATATCATGACCTACGAATTGGACGAAAATGACGGAAAAACAAGGGTACGATTCTCCCACGAAGGTTTTGAAGCCGCTGATGACTTCATGGCAAACTTAAATTTCAGTTCGGCAAAGTACCTGGAAAGCCTGAGACAATATTGTCAGACAGGTCGAGGTGAAGCTTTTGGAAGCGATGGTTACAGAAGTTAGATAATCAGCCAGTTGAGTTGAACGCTATACAACCAATCAAATCAAGCACATGCAACTATTTTTAACAAACCAAAACAAGGCGGAAAGAATTGTCCGGTTCATTGTTTCGCTCTTTCTTCTCCCATCCTTTTTTCTACTCGAGCAGACGTTTTATTCAACGCTCCTTGGCGGCGTAGGAATTATTTTATTGTTCAACGCCGTTGTAGGCACTTGCTTCATATACCGTTTCTTCGGCGCTAGCACATGCAAGGTCTGAGAGATTGCCTTGGCCCTTTGAGGATTGGAATAACATTTACGAATCGGTGCGAATCGCTTGAACACCTATTCGGCTCGAAAGTCATTCTCAACCAAAGTGATCCGCAGTGATTAACCTAAGTCACGATTCTAAGGTCCGATTCAACTTGCATGCTGCAACGCAAAAGGCCTGTTCAGGCTTCTCTGCGCTCATTGCTCCAATCAAAGCAAAGCATATCCTTAGCAGCTTGCTTTGGATGTGAACAATCTGCTGTATCGGCAGAGGAACAATTTGAGCACGAAGACTTACTGTTGATGCTGAATTTAATCTTGTGACTTGAACAGGTATTATTCAAATCCACTTTGACACGGTGAATGTTGCACTTGAAACTCGTTCCAAGGTTATCGCAGTTTGTGCAGGTGTTTGTTGTGCTTATGTTCATGACATGAAAATACAACATCTAAATGAGAAAGTTCTCCCTAACTCCCATAAAATGAGTGATTTAGAATGGTTCTAAATAAGTGTGACGCCCCCTTTTCCTGGATTATCTTCAAAAGCCAACCACTATTTTAGACTTCAAAATACACACACTTGAACTCCATCGCGATGGCACAGGACATTCGCAGACACGATGATTTGATTCCTAAACAAAAAACGGCGCACCGCAATGGTACGCCGTCTATGCCTAATGTGTGGAGAATATCGGAGTCGAACCGATGACCTCTTGCATGCCATGCAAGCGCTCTAGCCAGCTGAGCTAATCCCCCCTCATTTGCTTCCATTGAAGCGACTACAAATATATGCTGAATTGCGCGATGAGCCAAAGAATTCAATCCATTGACTGCGTGGCGTTTCAGAGCATCGCCGTTCAAGCGAATACAGCTGCAAAACAACACTTCAATACCATCCTGGAACGAATGATCTGTTGCCACTGCATTATCTCCACAGCATGCATTGATTGTAAGCCTTTACCCCAAACTCAAGCTCCTGGTCTATGCGATTCGTACGACTCGAAATGATTGACTCCAAGACCCCCCCCGCAAGACCTGCTGTGATACCAAATGCCAGCTGTCCTTGATCAATTGCCAACATGCTAACCGTGATTTCAGCAATACCAACATTCACAAGCACAACATTCCAACGGCGGATTTTACGTGCCTTTGCAAAATGCCCTCCCGCAATTGGACATACGGAATGCGTGATGCGGAAAGCCCTAGCAGGTCGGAGCTTCTCACCTTCCAGCTCCACCTTGTGACGTGGCCCGAGCGTCATCATTTCCTGCGCTTCCAGCTGCAAAGAAGAAAAGCTGAACAACATTCCAATAACAACGACTTGAAACCCGTTTATCAGTTGACGAGAAAGTGGAAAGAGTAACGCCATCACGGATAAACTATGATAGGACGCGAGGATATCGTGTCGAGCTCAATCGCATAGCATTGGAGTTCGTTATAGCCAACCAACCGGGAGCTTTCATTCAATGCTGCTCCATGCAAAGCATATGTTTCGACCGGCAATGACATGCCCCCATGATGCGATGGGTCGTAAAAAATTCTCATGCCACTGAACATAATGTGTCGCTCCTTTTGCATCGGACGAAATCGCACCGGCACTGCCACCGAATCCACCCAAAGCTCCCAATTGCCCGTTTGATCCAAAATACCCATCCATTGATCAGCTCGATCGCCCGAAACCTTTACTTCCAATCGATACGTTCGTTGCTTTCTTACGTTCGAATGCACTCCTGGCAACGCATCCTGTTGTGTCACTGAAACGGATTCTACTTGAATAAATTGACACTCGGGAACGCGCTGCGGATCCCTCATATCGCTCAGTTGCTTTGGTTGAGTGCAACCCACAAGTGCTAGAGTCGCGGATAGCATGAACACAACTGCAGGCAGCCGCGAACGCAGCTGAAACGATGCCAATTGCGCTTGCCTCAGATGGGGTGGTTGAGCCGTATTCATCACAATTCAAGCAGCAAGATAGGTGCCAGAATTTCAAAGTTGAGTTTCGCTTCGGCACATGCGATGCACAACACATTCAATGCACTACAATTAAAATCAAGGGCCTTGTGTACCTCGACTGATTTACATCGCTGCAAAGCATCCAAACCATCCCAATTGGCCAATCTGAAGCATCTGCATGATTTTCGCATCCTTCGGCAATGGCTCGGCCGCTTGCGTCCATCACTTTCCAGCATTGTCCGGGCTGATGCCCACGAATTTCAAACAGCCCTGAGACGAGGTTGGGAAAGACCTGCCAGACTGAATCATCGATGAGCAAGTCCGGCTGAGTCGAGAGTGAAACATCTGAGATGTTTGTTTCGACATTTGCGTAATAGTCCCCCACAGAAGGATCTTCAAGTTGGAGCAGATAAACATCGTCGCGACCATTGGAGTAGCCGTCCGTTCGGCCCAAAATCCAAATGCGATTGGCTGCATCGTGCAGCATGCAGGCTGGGCGCTCATCCCACTGCGTTCCAAAGGTTGGACCGCCTTGCCAAGCGCCCGTCTCAGCAGACCATCGTGAAAATAGCAGCTCTTCCCCTCCCAGACCCAGGCCTTCCGTCATCGAAATCGTCGCAAAATCTGAATCGCTGTACCACTGCAAATCGAAAGCTTCTACGTCCACGCCCGAACCTGGGATTTTCTCCAGCAACGTGTCACCATGCAGGCTCAAGCATGCAAAGGCCAAACGCATTCCCTCTTCCGTTTCAATGTTCATGAGCGCAGCGACTGTCTCATTGCTTGCATCAAGTGCAACTGAAACAGTAGGTTCATTCCAATCACTCATAAAAGACCACACTGTTTCTTCGGTCCCCAAATCGTAAGCCGCCAATTGCGCACGTTGTAAGCTTGGCAAGGTCGCGCTTACAAACAAAGTATCTCCCAAGATTAGGGCATCGGTTGCAACCTCCTCTTCATCCGACCCAAAAGACGAAGCATCGGACAGTATCCAGCCATCGTCTGTCCAAATGTGTCGTGTCCATTGGAAATCTCCCGCGCCAGAGAAATAGGAGGTTCCAACCGACCAGAGTTCACCCTCTCGGTCAAAACAGCGCAGCGGGAGATCCCATGCCGTGGTACCCCAAGTTTGACTTGAAACAACCAAACCATTGGAGTCTAATGTATGCCACTGCCAATCGTAACCGTCTGCAGCATTGGCGTAGCGCATGCTCAAAACTGTGATCCGACCATCTGCGTGTTCAAAAGCATCCACAGGTTGCAAGAGAGGTTCGTCATTCAAGGTGGTTTCCCAAATGGGCTGAGCGGCAGCATCAAGCCGCTGAACCCAGGCTTGAGGCTGATCATTGGACGTGCTATTGGTGGAACTCAGGCTGAGAACTTCTCCATTTTGCAATGAAATCAATCGGACTCCTCGGTCGTCCTGTTGTCCACCCCAAATGCGCACTTCCACTGTGTCAACTTGTGCGGAAGACAGCAGTGTTGAGCAAAGCATGATACCAGCCAACAAAAATCCTTCAAACGAATCAATCCCGAACCGCCTCATGAACACGTTTTAATTGTTTGAGCAAATCGTACAACCTATCCAAGGGAAGCATATTTGCTCCATCAGACAGAGCAGAGGCTGGATCGGGATGGGTTTCTATGAAAACTCCGCTTGCGCCGGCTGCAACAGCCGCTTTGCCAACTGTTGCAATCAATCCCGGTTTGCCACCGGTCACACCCGACGGTTGATTGGGCTGCTGAAGGCTGTGCGTGATGTCTGCGATGACAGGACCATATTGACGCATCAGGGGAAATCCCCGCATGTCAACAACCATATCGTGATACCCCAACATGGTACCACGCTCTGTGACCCAAGCCTTTTGATTGCCCGATTCGTGAATTTTTCGAATGGCATGTTCCATGGATTCTGGAGAAAGAAATTGTCCTTTCTTGACATTGACAACTTTTCCTGTCTTCGCTGCGGCTACCAGCAAATCAGTCTGTCGGCACAAAAATGCTGGAATCTGCAATACATCCACACATTCTGCTGCCATCGCCGCCTCGTTTCCAGCATGAATATCAGTGGTCGTTCGCACCCCCATGCGCTGACCAATGGATTGCAAAATCGATAAAGCCTTCTCGTCACCAATGCCTGTGAAACTGTCCAGTCTCGATCGATTCGCTTTTCTGTAAGACCCCTTAAAAATGAAGGGTAAATCCAATGCTGTGCACGCCTCCGCAACACCGTCAGCGATTCGATTTGCGATTTCTTCACCTTCTATGGCGCACGGCCCAGCGATAATTTGCAGTTGATTTCCAGCGGTCCAACCCGTCATTTCTGACGGCTGCTGCATCCACTTATCAGAACCGGTTGGTTGATTTGCCATGGGGCTAAGTTCGGGACTGCATGCCGAATTGCCGCATCAGAGTGATTCGTATCGCAAGGTAACTCCTCGTCCATACGCCGAATCACTCCCCCACCCCCATGGATCCTCAATGTAAATCATAATAGCGCGTTCATTTGGCATGCGCCAGCGAGCCCATGCCGCAGGACGCACCCGCCCCCATCCGCCAGTAATTACCTGAACTCCCGCTTGCCAGTGTTTTCCGAAGGCACGCCGAAACCCCGAAATGGCTCGAGGCAATGGCATCCACTCACCCAATTGGACTTGAACATCCCAACCTGTGCGTGGTGATAGTGGATATTCAAAACTCAGGTCTAGCCTACCAGGTAGCAACTGAAAGTCGACTCCGGACGAATCTGAAGTGTAAAGCCCCTCTGCAAAACCTTCTTCTTGAAGAGAAGCAATGGACCATCCTGCACCGGACAAAGGAAGGCCGGAGGTCTCCAGCACTGTATCAACCGCAAACCGCAAAGGATTGGGCGCAAGCACAACCCCCAAATTCCGCAACTGAACATGAAAAGCAAAAGGCGCTTCTTCGCGAAGAAAATGCCATTCAGCATTGACAGCGAGGCCCCAACCTGCCTTTCGACTCATGCGCGCCTTTGCACGCATTGATGCGTACAAATCGTCAACGGCTTCGTTGACATAAAAATATCCCGTTTGGATGAGCCCTTCAAATTGAAAAGGGCGATAAACCAACCCCAATTCAACGCGGTTATGATTTTGCCCTTCGATTCCAATTGCTGCATTGAGCCATGCAGTGCTTCGCGCCCGAGAACCGTCTAAAACATCCCAGCGCCCTAAGTGGCCTGCGTTGCCTGTAAGCACCAAATCATACATTTCTGGCGTCCATCGCGAGTCACCAATCCAGCGGGCCTGGATAGAACCACAAAGCCGCCAACTGGTTTCATTCAACATGCGTCTCGAACGAGCATGCAACTGAAAGCCCGAAGAAAAACCAAAAACCCCCATATCCCCGCCTTGCACATCTCGAGCTGCATCAACAAGCGTTCGGTCGATGTCACCACCACGAACCAGCAGCTGACCCAGTTGATGATCCATCGTGTTGGACCGATGCTGCCCCCACATGGTCAATGACCACGGCAAAAAACGAGATGTATCGGATGGTTGGGCATCAACTTCAATGGAATCCAAAATTGTACTCCACGAACTTTCAACCGCCCAGCATGAAGACATCGTAAGCCAAGCTAGAGTTGACAGGAGCATGAGGTTTCTCCTCATTGATCGTTGTCTCCGTTTCATTCGACCGTGACTTGATGTGTTCCTTCAATCGACACTTGAAGGCGCATGCGCTCATTGCCCGTGAAGACGACCTCCCCTTCTGAATTCATGCGAGCCGAAAAAACGAGCTGACTTGGTCCCATCAAACGAAGGTCTCCAACAGGAATACGCCATTCAATGACATTGGAAGCACTTGTTTCATTAAAAAAAGAAGGCACCATTCCATCAAGGACTTCGGTAGCGAAGGCATCGTCCAAGTGTATCCATTCCGCATTGAAATCCCAAGAAATCGGAAAACCATTTGTGATACGGAGCACTAAGTCTCCTTCAAATTGCGGCAAATCGACGCCTTCAAAATTAAAAGTTTGTGCCACGCCAAATTGCTCGATGGCTCCTTTCAATGGCCATTCCAGATCCAACCGCAACTGCGGAGGCTGTCGGACATCGAAGAAATCTTGCCCCCCTGAAACATCGCCCAAAGGATTGAGCAGTCCCTCTCCTTGCATGGTAACCCACTCAGGCAGATAACTCAACAATTCAAAAACATCCGGTCCTGTTTCCAAAAGATCCATGCTCCAAATGCTCGGCGTCACTGCGCCTGAATTCCAATCGGCACGAGAAATAAATTGAGGCACAGCAAACTGCGGATGGTCCACATTGATGCCATCCACTTGCAAGGCATCCAAATCAAGGCGAATGTCTGCGGCAAGGGTGTTTCTAAATGCAAGCAGTGCCCGCGTTGGATTGATTTCCAAAAAACCGCCTGTGAATACTTCAGAATCGAAGATTTTTTGTTCCAAATCAAGATCAAGCGTCTCTTGTCCAAAATAACCCGCGACCTGCTGCACCAATAAATCCTTGAAATGCATGTCAACCACAATGCTGTCGGACCCAAAGACCTGAGCAGTGTCTTCAATGAATGCTGGCGTCCCTATGATCAACTCACTTGCAATTCGGTTGATTTCATTTCCTGAAACCCCTGTCAAATCAATGGCCGCTCCAGACAAATCAATCACACCTGTTGCCGTTTGAAATTGTCCAGTTGCACTTGGAGGAAGCAGAACATACAATTCAACGGCCTGACCATCAATGGTGACACTGGGGAAATCATATCCCATTTCCACATAACCATCTGTCGAACTCTTTACAGAATATTCAATCCGTCCTGACTCGAGCACAATCGATTTAAACTGCTGATCGATTCCCTGGAACACAATATCCTCCTCTGAATCAAGCAAGACAGTCCCCGGTGGGACTTGAAAGGGACCTCCAGAAAAATCGGGTGAAAGCTCCTGAGAAACCAATGTGTCAGGAAGTTGAGTCAGGGATTCAATATTGAGCTCACTCAAGGCCCCATTGAAAAGAATGACTGCAACAGGTCCAGTTTCAACTGTCGCAACCGAATCACCGACCACATCGGTCCAATCCAATAAATCGTCTACAAGAGGCAAGGCGACATCCACTTTCCATGTGGTCGCCTGACGGTTGCATCCAAAAACGCCCAAAAAAATGGCACAGATAGCCAGAGGGAATCGAGCCAGTATTCGCCGCTGAGCCAATTGCAGACATTTGGATGCCGATTTATTCATCATCTCTGAGCACTCCACTCAATGCATTTTTTTCCGTCCAAAAAGAATTGAAGTTTGACCTCCCCTTGGCCATTTCCAAGGATCGAGGCTCAACCAAACGGCCCACGCCAAAAGAGTGCTTACTAAAGATACGAATTGTGGGACAAAAACATTTGCGACCAAGAACATCAAAATCGAAAGCGCTAAAATCGTCCTCAACCAATCAGCCCATGAACAATCCTTTCGCTTTGCAATTCCGTACACAAGCAGAATGGGCGAAGCCCAAACAAGGTTCCAATTTGCCCATGTATCTTGGTGATCTGTGGCCGTTCGCATCAAAAGGAGTAGAATTCCGAGGGCACCCGCTAACCACTGAATTTCTTTACCTGCCCGACGCTTCCAGCCATCGATCACTTGATCTTTTCGAGACAAAGCCCATCGGAATGCTGTCCACACCAAAGTCCACATCAAAACGACAACGGTGTAAAACAAAGGGTGCAACCAAAAGGATGTATTTACGCTTCGGAACCATGGTCGCTGAGGGGGAAGCAACTCCTCGGGATTACCTGCAATGGACCGACCGTCCAATTCAATCTGCTGCAATTGAGCCATAAGCCCATCGGGCAGAAAACTTGAGCCACATGCAGGCATTTTCTGATCGACCCGTGAGCCCAAAATAAAATCTATTCCTGCCTCTGCCCATGGATCGCCTTGGATGTATGGCTCGAGCGCCTGTCGGTATGTAACATTTTGCCTGAATGCCTCATCCTTTTCGCAATGTATCGTCAGTCGCGAACCCCATGCGCGTTCAAGAGCTAAGAGTGCTCGCGAACTGCAGTTATCGTGCAGAAATTTGTAAGAATAAGTGCGATTCTCAGGCAGATGATTCCATTCTAAGAAATCGATCAGGGCACGCGCATCATCCGCTGTGATGTCCAGAACTTGCTCTAAGATGGCACGGTCGGTATTCATATAATTTTTCAGAAAGGCAGCAAATGGGGATTTGGCGAGCCGATAATCCAACTGTCCTCGCATGAAACGAGCATAAAAACCTTCACTGAATTGGAACGTTCCGTAGTTGTATGTCCAATCAACCGGTGGAGTTTGCCCCCAATCTGTAATTCGAATCGCAGTGTGCCCCCATGCGCTATATAAATCTGAACCAGGAGATCCTGTTAAAACAGAAACCTGAACAGAGTCGGTCCAAAATGAAGAAGGTGAATCAACTGCAAGGCTGGGATTGAATGAACTGATCGAGAAGAATAACGCCAAACTGGCAAGCAACCATTTCGCCCCGTCCCAGGTGCCTTGAGACAACTGCTTCACAGGTCCTGTGAGCCATACATTTCGGTACGTTGAACCGGGCACTTGATTGCAATCTAAATCAATTGTCAGTTCACCGCCTGGCATCTCAACGGTGCGGTGAGCCGCACCACCCCTTCGATCAAAATCCGCCACAGCAGCAGCAGCAGCTCCGGTTCCACAAGCCAATGTCTCGTCTTCCACTCCTCGCTCAAAAGTACGCATCTTCAAAGCGATGGGGCTCGAGCAGGCTACAAAGTCAACATTCACTCCGTCTGGAGCATAGTGCGCCTGATTGCGGATGGCCCGACCCTCCGATGCCACATCCAGTTCGTTGATTTCATGCATCTCCATCCATTCCAAATGATGCGGACTCCCCGTATCGACAAAATCGGCTTTTCGCAATGGACTTAAATAATGCCTTGCGTGCTCAGGTGGCATAACTTCTAGAAGCTGCACCGCAGGAAAGTCCAGCTCCAAATTCCATTTTACGGCATGTCTACCATCGCATGCCAAGAGTGCTCCGCCCTTTTCATCCATCCAACCTTGACCACACAAAAAGGCAAATAGCGCTCGGCTTCCGTTGCCGCAAAACGATCTCGACCCATCGGCATTCAAGTAATCCATTTTCCACGAATTGCACTTACCATTTCCCTCCAATTCGCCCCATGGTTGAAAAAAAATAACACCATCAGCACCCAACCCAGTGCTGCGGTTGCACCACGCCGAAATGTCCTCTGGACTTGGCAAATTCAACCATTCGCGTTGATCCAAAAGGATGAAATCGTTGCCTGTGCCTTCCCATTTCCAAAAATTGAAATGCATTGCAGCGAAGGTAGCCCATCCGGACTGCGCTATCTTTACACTGTCGTCAAAAAATCAATCCGTTGTCATCCATCGAATCAGGCGTTAAAGCACTCCTCAATGCATTTGAGACCATGAGCACAGCTCGTGCCATGAGCGATTTGTTTGAAGCCAATGCTAGGCTTACGTCAAAATATGTTCATGCTTGCTCTCGCGGACATGAGGCGATCCAATGGGCCGCTGGAAGGCTGCTGCAACCACAAGACTTTTTGAGCGCGTATTACCGAGACGATTGCTTATTACTCGCTATGGGTATGAAGCCGGAAGAACTAATGCTTCAACTGTTTGCCAAAGCGGATGACCCCTTTTCAGGCGGACGAACTTACTACAGCCATCCGTCCTTGAATCGCCTTGACCTGCCCCGTATACCTCATCAAAGTAGCGCTACAGGCATGCAAGCCATTCCCGCCGCGGGTGTAGCGATGGGGATTCAATACCGTGAAACACGCGGGCTTGGACACGATCGAGATGGCGCCCCCCCCGTAGTTGTTTGTTCCATCGGAGATGCTGCGCTGACAGAGGGAGAAGTGAGTGAGGCCCTGCACATGAGTGATTTGAGAGAATTGCCCATCATCTGGTTAGTCCAAGACAACGAATGGGATATTTCTGCACATTCTTCTGAAATTCGATCACACGATGCCAGCACCCTCATACAGGCATTCCCAAAAATCCAAGCCTTTGAAATCGACGGCGCAGAATCAGAAGTGAGCATGGAAACCATGCGTTCGGCATTCGAATATGTTCGGGAACATCGCAAGCCTGTCATGGTTCATGCTCATGTCCCACTGCTTGGGCATCATACAAGCGGAGTCAGAAAAGAGTGGTACCGTGATGATCTCGATTCCCATGAAAAGCGTGACCCTTTGCCCCGGCTGAAAAAGCGATTGGAAGTTTTGGGAATCGACAAATCAGAGCTGGATAGAATCTCTCAGGAAGCAGAGGCTGCTGTCCAAACGGCGTTCGATGCAGCCCTTTCAAAACCCGATCCCGATCCGGCATCATTGCTGCAACACGCCATTGCCCCTGCAGCAATAATACAGGAAGAAGGAGAACGCGTCGGAAAAGAAACTGAACTGACATTGATGGTGGATTGTGCATTGCACGCCATGCAGGAAATTTTAGAGCAGCATCCGGAGGCATTACTATACGGTCAAGATGTTGGAGGGCGTCTGGGAGGCGTCTTTCGAGAAGCAGCGACTTTGGCCCAAAAGTTTGGCGATGACCGCGTCTTCAACACACCCATCCAAGAAGCTTTTATCATTGGATCCACAGCTGGAATGTCTGCGGCAGGATTGCGTCCGATTGTGGAGGTGCAATTTGCCGATTACCTCTGGCCTGGACTCAATCAACTGTTCACCGAACTGAGTCGAAGTTATTTCTTGTCCAATGGCCAATGGCCGGTGCACAGTCTGATTCGAGTCCCTATTGGTGCCTACGGTTCAGGCGGTCCTTATCACAGCTCGAGCATTGAATCCATTCTCGCCAACATTCGTGGAATCAAAGTGGTCTATCCGTCCAATGGTGCTGACCTCAAAGGCTTGCTTAAATCTGCATTTTATGATCCCAACCCTGTTGTTGTGCTCGAACACAAAGGCCTCTATTGGTCAAAGATTCCGGGTACAGAAGGGGCAAAAGTCATAGAACCCTCAGAAGATTACAGAGTTCCAATTGGGAAGGCGCGTATGGCACATGAATGTGCAAAGGGGATTGCACCCAAATGCACCATCATTGCATACGGAAGAGGCATTTATTGGTCACTTGAAGCCATCCAGGGTTTAGAAGAAGAAGTGGAAGTTCTTGACCTGAGATCCATCAGTCCGATTGATTTCAAAATGATTGCCGGTCGGATTGAAAAATCTCATCGCGCCTTAATTGTTACGGAAGAACCCGCTCTCAATGGATTTGCTCAAGCGCTGGCCGGTCGCATTGGAATGGAGCTATTCTCAAATTTAGATGCACCCGTTCAAGTGGTCGGATCGATGGAAACCCCGGCCATTCCATTGAATGAAGACTTGGAGCGATTTGTGCTCCTTGACGCAGAAAAGGTGCGCAATGCACTCCTTAAAACACTTGCTTTTTGAAGAATAAAGCTCCTACAAGACAGCCATTCAATGTCATTCTATTGTCGCTTCTGATGCTCGGGATAAGCGGCCAATTCGCTCTTGCCGCAAAGCCTTGGAGTGGTAAAATTATTTATGACGTGCAGCCAATGAACAGTGCGGCATCGGAATGGGACTATTTGCCTCATACCATTACTTACGAAACCAACGGTGAACATTGGCGAATTACGGAAAAAGGCACCAGTTTCGAGCGCATTTGGATTGGAGCGTTCGATGATTTGGAATATTCCGTCTTGTTCCATTTCCTTGGACATGCGATTGAATTGTTGGAGCCTTGCCCAAACGAAGTACTTGATGGAGATGGGGAATGGTTCGATGCGCCGGCACCTTGCGCCTGGTCCGTGCAGGCACTTCCGAAGTCATGCATTCTTTACGATGGTCCAGCTTCTTTCCAGATTTTGGTCCATGAACGGAATGAAGTACCGCTTCGCAATTGGGAGCGAGGCACCTTTGAGTTGCCCGAGGGTTATGAGCCCATGGACCGTATGTCGCTTTCCGCGCTTCTGACTTCGTTGACGAAAGGTCAGCACTGAGACAAAACACAATGCAGATCAATTTGGGTCGCTTTGCGCCCAAATATGTGCAGTTCATAAAGATTTTAAGAACAATTCCGAGCGAACTAAGGTCGTTTAGTTATGGCCCAGTCGGAAAGGAGTGATTGGATTGTGAAAAGTTGCTCAAAAGAAGCAACAGATGCTATGCGCATTAAACTGAAGTCCGCAGCGGATTCCGGCCACAAGTCATTGGTTCAAACTCCGGGCTCAAGCGTTCAGTTCATGTTACCTACAACACCCGCTGAGAGGCGCCGATATTCGTTGATTTCGGCAATCGACTCCACGGAACCTGAATTCATCGTTAAAGACGTTAAGGGAGGCAAAGCAAGCCAATTTTTTCATCAGAAATTGAAAGCTGGAGATCGGCTGCAAATTCAAAACACGCAAAGCAATCTTTGGAAAAGTGACTGGTGCGACACAAGAAAGAACTTCATTTGTTTCGCAGGTGGAATAGGCATCAGCCCGGTATATAGTGTGATCCAATGGGGGCTGACCAATTCGGAAAGACTTGGACATACCTTCCAGTTGTTTTTCAGTGCGAAGACTCCAAGGCATGCTCTTCTAACACAAGAATTGGAAAGCCTTGGATCCAATAACAACCTAAACATCAAGCGGGTGTTTTCAGAACGCTCCAACGATGAAGGGGCCGCCTTAGGGCATATTACAACAGAGAAAGTGCTCAGTTGGCTGAACGAATTGCCGAATGCGCATTCTTCAGAATACATCATCAGCGGTCCTTTTGGCATGATGCAAAATGTGCACGATGCGCTCGACCACATGAATGTACCCAGCGCTCAACGGCATACAGAATACTTCACCGATCGAGTTGTAGATGCCAAGGGGCAAAACGCAAGCAGCGCGAGCGAAAAACGCCAAAACAGACCCAAATGCACCCTAGAAATTGAGCAAGATTCTGGAGTGCAAGAATTCACCATGCACGGCGAGGGAAAATCAATTCTTCGCGCAGCATTGGATGCCGGACTCAATGTGCCTCACTCCTGCCGAGGAGGTATTTGCATGTCTTGTCGTGCAATAGTCGTTGAAGGCGAAGTCCTCCGTGATGGTGTGAGCGGCTTGTCGGAAGAAGAAAAGGCAGAAGGAAAAATTCTCTGCTGTAGGACCCAACCAAAAACGAGCACACTCAAGTTGCGATTTGATCGCTAACTGTTCCCGCATCGGATAACACTTTGTTTGGTCGCGCTTCGCTGCTTTTTTTTCAGAAATATGTCACCCGCTTAGCTTTGACAAAGCCCTGACAAAAGAAAGATTCGAAGGCATCAGTGTACGGGTACATTTGTACGCAGCACAAACAAAAGCAAGAAAAATGAATCATTCAAGATACATCTCACTGAAAGGCATTTTGACCTTCATATTCGGCGTTACCACCCTCATTGCTGGCGCTCAGACCATCATAGAGGACACCTTTTCTCTGGGATCTGGCTACGAAGACATGGCGTTCTACAGTTTGGAAAATGGCGTTGTAGCACAAAGCCCTTTGGCTGATTGGCACATCGCTTTGGATGTTCGCCCAATGGGAAGCGGCGCCCGCATCAACTGTGGAACAGGAATGACATTATACTACTACGGCGGACTGGAGAATTGGCTGACTGTAAATCTAGATACATGGGACATGCCCGATCCACTCCGAAATGACCAATCAGATTGGGCAAATGCAGCATTTAATCAAGGCGGTGACGGCATGTTTGACTTAGGGTGGGGCATTTATGACATCATAACCCACGAAGTTCATTCAGATAAAATGTACCTCATTCAATTCCCAGATGGAACGTGGAAACAATTTGCAATTTTATCCCTCGTCAGTGGAACGTACACCTACCAAGTTGCTGACGTTGGAGGTGACAACGAATTGTTGGGTTCGGTAAGCAAATCCGATTATGAAGGAAAACTTTTTGCTTATTGCAACATCACTTCCGGCGAAGCGATGGACTTAGAGCCTGATACCCCTTGGGATTTCGTCTTCCATTCATACGTGGAAGACCTCGGAGGCGGAACATATTATGGGGTTGTCGGGGCTCTTGCTCACCCTGATGCGACTGTGCAACAGGTCGATGGCTTGCAAGACCCATTCACAGATGGTGACTTCGATGCCGCTTCTTTCTCAATGGCGACGAATGAAGTAGGATATGATTGGAAAACATATTCGCCAGGCTCAGGATACGTGCTTGAGAGCGAACGATGTTATTTCGTTTCTGCCAATGATCAAGCAATATGGCGGATGGTAATGACCGAATTTGGCGGATCTGCAACGGGGGACATCACCCTCGGCAAAGTGGAAGTGAGCGGCTCAAATGTAAATCCTGTGATAAATACAACTGAAGTGCTGGCGTACCCGAACCCCGTAATGAGCGGTCGAAACATAACACTCGAAGTCGCTCCCCAATTCGAAAACGCCCATTTCAATGTACGATCTCTTGCAGGCTCAGTAGTGATGTCATTTACGCCTACTGCTTTTCCTTATCGATTAAATACGAGCAATTTAAAATCAGGTTACTACCTCCTTGAGAGCACGAGTTCTAATGGACAGCCGCTTAAATCGCGCTTCATCGTTCAATGAACCACTCCTTACAAATAGTAAGTTTAGTAGCCTTATCCCTGGCATCAATGTCAATAACCTTTAGCACCAGTGCTAAAGGTTATTTGCGCTCTGACCTGGGGTTAAAAAATGACACAACGGGCTTAGATAGTCTTGGACTTGACTTCACGAATAAGCTCTTTCAAATTGATATGGCAACGGTTACCGGCGAAGCACGGGGGACAACTCAACGCGGAGCGATTCGTCCGATGCGAACCATTCAATCTGAAGACATTGAGCAGCTGGGGGCGCACTCATTGAGAGACGTTTTGCGTTCTCAGCTCAATTTTACAATAGCCCAAGATCCTGTTTTAGGTGCTTCCATGAAAATGAATGGTTTAGGTGGGCGCAGTGTAAACATCCTAATCGATGGCGTTCCGCTCTCAGGAAGACTCAATGACAACATTGATTTGAGTCAAATAGCGCTCAATAACATTGAGCGCATCGAAATCATTGATGGTCCCATGGCCGTGGAGTTTGGAACCAATTCACTTGCTGGAACGATCAACGTCATCACCAAAACGGACATTGCTGCCCGATTTGCTATTGACGCTACCGCCCAGTACGAAAGCGTCGGCGTTCAGTCGCAATCAATAGCCTTGATTAAAAACCAAAATGGCATGCATCATTCGCTGCATTTCAATCGATACTATTTCGATGGATGGTCGCCTTATGACGCTGCTTGGGATGGATTTTCAGACTACCTCGCTGATTCAGCTCGGACACAATTATGGAATCCAAAATTGCAAAACACGCTGGAATACAAAGCTCATTATCAAGTCAATAATTGGCTCATAAAACCAAGATTCAAAGGCATTATTGAACGAATTGAAAATAAGGGAGCCCCTCGTCAACCTTACAATGAATATGCATTTGATGATCAATATTTTACTCGAAGAATGATCCCCGCAGTGGAGGCAAAACATTACGGGGAAAATGGTGAAACAGTGGAGCTAATGGCATCATATCAGCAGTATTGGCGATCTCGGAAAGCCTACACCACAGACCTCACAAATCTTGAGAGCACGACTCTTGACCCGAGCAATCAGGATACGACGATTATGAATACGTTTCAAAGCAGAGGCAGCGGCCACTATTTTGTCAAGCTCCCTTTGAAACTCAAGGCGGGTTATGATGCCAATCACCAAACCTTCTCCAGTCATCGAATGGAGGGCAATGTGCAATCGATGACAAACGTGGCACTCTTTACCCAAGCCAACTGGGCAGTAGAAAACATTCGATTGCAATTTGGACTGAGAATAGCCCACAACTCGATGTTCAATGCTCCATTTCTCCCAAGCTTCAATGGCATGCGTAAAATGGGAGAACATCGTCTAAGAATAGCTTATGCAAGAGGCTTTCGAGCACCCAGCCTGAAAGAGCTGCATTTCCGATTTGTAGACATCAATCACGCTCTTTATGGAAACCTAAATCTAACGCCAGAAACGTCAAATTTCGGACAGTTATCCTGGACCTGGAATCACCAAAACCTAGAATTAGCCTCTCAAATATTCACCAATTTCGTGAGCAATCAAATTAATCTGGTTGACCAATTGGATGACACTTTTCGCTATCAAAATTTCGCAAATTTTCAAGCACAAGGAGTTAAGATCAATGGCGCACTGCAAGGAAAACGATTGAAACTGGATGCTGCTTCGAGTTTGATTAGTTCGCAACAACAAATTGACACAGATGCCGAATTCCTGGCAAGAAACACCGCTTGGGAATGCAGCGCCCGCATCAATTGGAACGCTGCAAAGGCTGTAAACATTGGAACTTCAATTCGTTGGGTAGGTCCTACGCAACGAATCATATCTTCAGGTGAAGATACCGTGGAACAAATGGAGACGGATGCCTATTCATGGTGCGATGCCCACATCCGATACACATCGAATTCTCAAAGATGGAGCATCACAGCTACTGCGAAAAACATTACAAATGTCTCACAGATTTTAAGCGCTTCTTCGGGCGGAGTCCACTCATCAGGTTCAACTTTATTGTCGTGGGGAAGAAGCTTCAATTTTCGAGTGAACTATCGCATTGAATCAAAGAAACATGATTAAGTCAACTTGTTCCTGTTGGATTCTTTGGATACTCGCGAGTGCGCTCTTATTTGGTTGCATTGAAAGGGAATTACCTGTTCCAGCTCGTGAACCAGGCTTGATCAATTTAGCTGAGGCCAATCTTGGAGTAGACTATGATACCCAATTGTTTTACAGTTTAACGAATAATCGAGTCGAGTCATCTTGTCAGCAAAAAGATTGGTGCGTTGCTCTCCGTTCAGGCTCAGATTCAGGCTTTACCTATCTCATGGTCAATTCTTCCCGGGCCATGAAAACACATCGCACCGAATCAACAAATTTGGACCTCGAAATCGACCTGGAAAACATGCCAGACGAGGAATGGGAAGTTATGGATCCAACAGGAAGTGTTTCAGATTCCACCTCTTCGCTTCGGCTTCTTCCAAACGAGTTGGTCATGTTAGACTTGGGATACAACGAAGCAAATGTTTCAATTGGAATTGCACGAATCGCATTGATCGATATTCAAAACACGCATTGGACGCTTCACATTGCTGATGCAGATGGCGCAAATGCAGATACAATTGAAGTGTCAAATCGCGATGGATACACTTGGAACCAAGCGAGTATTCTGAATCGTATTGAAAATCAAATTGAGCCGCCCACCGAGGATTGGGAAATCTGCATCACTCAATACATGGAGCTCCTAGATGGGGAAATTCCCTATCTCGTTGTCGGCATCTTGACGCCAACCAGTCGAGTCAGCGTCTACGAGACCAGCAACGTCGATTGGGACCTTTGGAAGACGAATGACTGGACAGCTCTTGAATTCAGCGAGGCGTGGAACACGATAGGTTATGATTGGAAATCATATGACCTCAGTACTGGTGCGTATGAGATTGATTTCGACAAACTTTTTTGCATCAAAACGGAAGAAGGCCGGGAATTCATAATGAGAATGCTTGATTTCTACGATGAAAATGGCAACAAAGGAAATGTAACATTTGAAGTGCTCGAGCGCTGAATCGGCGTCTCAAGGCAAACCAATGTATTTATGCGTTTGCAGGGAAATGCGCCATTTTGGATTGATCCTGATGTGATTCATGATGTAAGGAAGCACCTTTTCACGTCGATCCCATTCGGGCTGAAAAAATAACTCTGTGCCTTCCCTTAATTTCTCTGCATGCTCCTCTCCCCATGATATATCATGCCGATTGACGACGACAATTTTCAGCTCGTCTGCATGGATGTAAGAGTCCTCACGTGCTGCCTTGAATCGCTTTGGCGATAACGTCACCCAGTCCCAGTCGCCAGACATTTTGTGAGCCCCTGAAGTCTCTATGTGCGTCTTGATTCCAGACGCATGCAAACCTTGCGTTAACGGCCCCAACTCGTGCATCGCAGGCTCCCCGCCGGTCACCACGCAAATTGGCGCACCAGATTGGCTTGCTTTTTCAACCAAAGCTGCGCAGCTCTCTTTGGGATGTGCATCTACATCCCAACTCTCCTTCACATCGCAAAATGCACATCCAACGTCACATCCACCAAGGCGAATGAACCAAGCACTTTTGCCCGTGTGCGCGCCCTCACCCTGAACGGTAAGGAACTGCTCCATCACTGGATACATATGTTCAGACCAACTTGCCATGCAAATCAAACTCAGTTGCCGACTCGATTTCCACTTCAGCAAAATCACCGATCCGCAAATGCACATCTTCGGAGACTGAAATACGAACCTCGTTATCCACATCCGGTGAATCCCATTCGGTTCTGCCCACCCAAAGCCCATCTTCCGTGCGATCCACCAAAGCACGTTGGCGAGTACCCACGAACTTTTGATTCAGTTCAAACGACATTCCAGCTTGCTGTTCCATGATTTCCTCCACGCGCTTTCGCTTGACATCCTCAGAAACGTTGTCCTCCATTTTGAAAGCGTGGGTGTTTTCTTCGTGTGAGTATGTGAAGCATCCAACACGCTCAAAACGCATCCGATTGGTCCATTCGAGCATGTCTTGATGGTGGCCTTCTGTCTCACCTGGGAACCCGCAAATCAAAGTAGTACGGATCGCAATCTCCGGAACGCGGTTGCGGATATCGCCGATCAAGCGGTCCATTTTTTCCTGTGTAATCCCGCGACGCATGCTCTTCAAAATATCATCTGAAGCATGTTGCAGCGGCATATCCAGGTAATTGCAGACATTGGAACGCTCGGCCATAACATCCAAGACATCCATCGGAAAACCTGTAGGGAAAGCATAATGCAATCGAATCCAATCAATTCCCTCGACATCACTCAAGCGCCGGACCAACTCTGCCAGTTTTCGTCCACGGTAAATATCCAAACCATAATAGGTCAGATCTTGGGCAATGAGAATCAACTCGCGCACACCGTTTGCAGCCAGTTTCTGAGCTTGTTTCACAAGGTCTTCCATTGGCGTGGAAACGTGCTTGCCGCGCATCAAGGGTATGGCGCAAAAGGCGCATGGTCGATCGCATCCTTCAGCAATTTTCAAATAAGCGTAATGAGCAGGAGTGGTGAGCAAACGTTCGCCGACCAAATCACGCTTATAATCTGCTCTCAAAGTCTTTAAAAGACGAGGCAACTCGCGCGTTCCAAACCAGGCGTCCACCTCAGGAATCCCATCTTGCAATTCGTCCTTGTAACGCTCCGACAAGCACCCCGTGACATACACTCGATCAACCATCCCCTGCTCTTTGGCTTGAGAGAAGCGAATGATGGTGTCAATACTCTCTTGCTTTGCGCTCTCAATAAAACCGCATGTATTGATGATGACAATGCCTGAATCGTCAGATTTTGACTCGTGCTCGACCTCATAAGAATTGGCACGGAGCTGACCCATCAGGACTTCAGAATCGTAAATGTTTTTTGCACAGCCCAACGTCACGACATTGACTTTACGCGGCTGAGTGGTTCGTGTTCTCATCTTATAAAATCTCAGGTTCTAATCAGGCTGTAGATGATTCATCCCAGTTTTCAGGCAAAAGGCTATCAATAAATTCAATAACATCAAAATCTTGCAGGTCTTCCATCTTTTCCCCAATGCCGATGAATCGGACAGGGATACTCAGTTGATCGGAAATCGCCAACACTGCGCCGCCTTTGGCGGTGCCATCCAATTTGGTCAGGACCAACCCAGACACTTCCGTAGCTGCCATGAATTGCTTCGCCTGTTCCACTGCATTTTGACCTGTTGACCCATCCAACACGAGCAAAACTTCGTGAGGTGCATCAGGGACTATTTTATCCATGACCCGTTTGATTTTGGTCAACTCCTCCATCAGTCCCTTTTTGTTGTGCAAACGTCCGGCAGTATCGACAATGACCACCTCGGAATTTCGAGCCACTGCCGCTTCCAATGTATCAAACGCCACCGACGCAGGGTCTGCTCCCATGTGCTGCGCAATGATCTCAACGCCAGCCCGCTCAGACCAGATCTTCAATTGATCAATAGCCGCAGCACGAAATGTATCGGACGCACCCAACAAAACCCTTTTGCCCTCATTTTTGTAGCGCCATGCCAACTTACCAATTGAGGTGGTTTTTCCAACGCCATTTACTCCGACAACCATGATCACCTTTGGTCCATTTGAGGAATCCAAAACGCCCTCATCGAAATCCTGCAATGTCCCCATTTCAGTCTCCGAAAAAAGACCTGCGATCTCCTCGCGTAACATTTCGTACAACTCTTGCACCTCCACATAGGCCTCAAATCGGGCTCGTTTCCGCAAGCGGTCCAATATTTTTGTCGTGGTGTCTACACCCACATCAGCGGTAATAAGTGCCTCCTCGAGGTCATCCATCAGTTCTTCGTCCACCCGGCGACGTCCCGTAAATACCTTGGCCAAACGCTGAAACACATTGGCACGGGTTTTTTCAAGTCCCGTATCGAGGCTTTCCTTTTTTTTACTTGAAAAAATACGTTTGAAAAAGCTCATGGATTGAATCAGAATTGAAGACTCTCTAGACGAAAAAAGGCCAACACTCTAGCAAGTGCGGCCCTTCTTAAATGTGGTTTCCAAATGACCGTTCCGCTCAATCGCGACCTAACCAGTCCTTGACGTTGTCGTTGTGTACAATCTCCTCCCGGAAAGTGTAAGCTCCTGACTTCGCACTTTTGATCATCTTGATCACTTTCGTGTGTTGCTTTCCGCCTCCGGACTGCAAGGATGCTACTGTTTTCTTTGCCATGACTCAGGTTATTTAATCTCTTTGTGCACGGTCATCATCCGCAGCACTGGATTGTACTTCTTCAATTCAATTCGATCCGGAGAATTTTTCCGGTTCTTAGTCGTGATGTATCGTGACGTTCCTGGTTTGCCAGAGTTTTTATGCTCTGTGCACTCGAGGATCACTTGTACGCGGTTGCCTTTCTTGGCCATCTGTCAAAAATTGGAATGCAAATATAGCGAATCATCATGACCTGACAAGCCTTAATTACAAATCCCACATTTCAACGTGGATAAGCCTATGTAACAAGGGGTTTTCCGGAGCCTTCCTCCCATTAAGTTTATGGTTCTGAAATGGCCATCCGCAAAAATACCAAAAGCAGCAAGGCTGCAACGCCGCGCAATCGAAAAAAAGGTGACCTAGCGTCTCAAAAAAAAAGCGCCAAAAAAGCATCGAACGCAGCCAAGTCCCCCAGTAAAATCGGTCTCTGGCTCGCCTCCATTCGAAGCCGCTGGCAAAACCCTCGAATCCAGGCTGCTGCAGGCGTGACCATCATGGTGCTTGCAGTTTACCTCGGATGCGCGCTGATCTCAGGACTTTTCACAGGGGCCCACGATTATGCTTTGGTTCTCGAAGGATTCAACCGAGCTATTCAATCAAACCAGCAACCCTTCCAAAATTGGCTCGGTGGTGTGGGGGCTCATCTAGCCTTCTGGCTTGGAAGGCAGGCGCTTGGCTTAGGAGCGCTGTCAATTCCGGCACTAATGTTCTACTGCTCTTGGCCGATGATCACGCAAAAAAAGCCCACGGCACTTGGCAAAACGTTTCGCTGGGGCATTTTTTGGACAATCATGAGCCCATGGTTTGCCGGGTATACGGCTTCACTTTTGGGCAAGTGGGGAACGCCTAGTTGGGACCATTGGATTGGAACGGCTGGGCATTTTCTGACACAACATGCATTGGTTTACCTCGGAACAATCGGCAATGGACTTGTTTTCGGAGGGGCCATTTTAGCCATCTCAGCTTATTACTTCCAACCGCAGCTGAGCCACTTATCAGGATTCTCATTCGGAAGCATCAAAGATTGGTTCTCGTCCGAAGACAAGGAATCTGGGGCTTGGGACGACGACGCATCACCCTCGGAAAACGTCCCTGACACATCGGCCATGAATGAATCTGAGGCAACAGAACTGGAGGCATCAGACTTGCCTTGGGCAGATGAGGACTTGAGCGTGCCTTTGTCAGCTCCTGTTGAAGAGACCCCTGCCCACGATGAAATCATCAATGAAGAAAAAGAAGTTACCGATGCTGCACTCGACGAACTTCTGACTGAATTGGAACAAGGCACCCCACCTGATGAGGACAAATCAACTCCCAAATCCATTCATGCGCAGGTACCAACTCCTGAGGAATCTAAGAATGACAGCGACGAACATGTTACGCTCGAGGTGAAGGTAGCAGACGAGGAGACGCAATTGTCCGATGACGAAATCGATCAAAAAGTTCAAGATTTCGGAGAATACGATCCGACCCTCGATTTGAGTCGATTCGAATTGCCCAACTTGGATTTGCTTGAACAGCACGGCAATGGCAAGGTGCTCGTGAGCGAAGAAGAGCTCGACGCCAACAAAACACGAATCATCCAAACGCTGCGCAACTTTAGCATTGAAGTGTCTAGTATTAGCGCGGAAGTTGGGCCTACAGTGACGCTTTATGAAATCGTGCCCGCGCCCGGAATTCGCATTTCGAAAATCAAGAACCTCGAAGATGACATCGCTCTGAGCCTCGCGGCATTGGGCATTCGAATCATCGCCCCCATTCCAGGACGCGGAACCATTGGCATTGAGGTCCCAAACTCCAATCCAGACATCGTATCAATGCGCGCATTGATTGCTTCCGATAAATTCAACGAATCCAAAGCTGCGCTTCCCATTGCAATGGGCAAGACCATATCCAACGAGACCTATGTTTTCGATTTGGCGAAAATGCCACACCTTTTGATGGCAGGTGCCACAGGACAAGGAAAATCAGTGGGTTTGAATGCGATGCTCGTAAGTCTGCTATACCGCAAGCACCCTTCACAACTCAAGTTTGTCCTGGTAGATCCGAAAAAAGTTGAATTGACGCTGTTCAACCACATCGAAAGGCATTACCTCGCCAAGTTGCCGGATTCAGAGGAAGCCATCATCACGGATACATCGAAGGTGGTTGCAACCCTCAATTCATTGTGCATCGAAATGGACCAGCGCTATGATTTACTCAAAGATGCACAGTGCAGGAACCTTGCAGAATACAATGCAAAGTTTGTTCGACGCCGACTCAATCCGGAGGAAGGCCATCGCTACCTCCCCTACATCGTATTGGTCGTCGATGAGTTTGCCGACTTGATCATGACTGCCGGCAAGGAAGTGGAGACACCCATTGCGCGTCTTGCTCAATTGGCACGAGCGATTGGCATTCACCTGATCATTGCCACACAGCGTCCCTCAGTCAACATCATTACCGGTACAATTAAGGCCAACTTCCCTGCCCGTATTGCGTTCCGTGTCACATCCAAAATCGACTCTCGCACAATTCTGGACGCCGGAGGAGCGGATCAACTGATCGGTCGCGGTGACATGCTGATGAGCACAGGAAACGATTTGATTCGAATCCAATGCGGCTTTGTCGACACGCCAGAAGTAGAGGCCATCTGCGAATTCATCGGCAGTCAGCAAGGATATTCAGACGCATTTATTCTTCCAGAATACACGCCAGAGGGAAATAGCGAGAGTGGTAATTTGAGCGACGATGAGCGCGATAGCATGTTCGTAGATGCCGCCCGAGTCATTGTGATGCATCAACAAGGGTCGACATCCCTCTTGCAACGGAAATTGAAAATTGGATACAACCGAGCAGGCCGAATCATTGACCAACTTGAAGATGCGGGGATAATAGGTCCGTTTGAAGGTTCCAAAGCCCGAAAAGTTCTCGTTCCTGACGAAATGAGTTTGGAACAGATGTTGCAGATAGGAGATGCATGAAGCATCTTCGCACTATGAAATTTTCGTCGTCGGTTTTTTGCGCAATGGCGCTAACCTTTTTGAGTTCATCAACACTTCTCGCACAAGGAGATGAATTCATTTTAAGTAAACTAAGCAGTGAGGCCAAGGCCTATGGCTCAATTGAAGCAACCTATGTTTCACACATGGTGGACAAAGTGAGCGAATTCGAAGCCAAGCAAGAGGGTAAAATTTTCATCGATGGAGAAAAGTATTACCTCGATTTAGGAGATTACACGATCATTTGCGACGGCGTAACGATTTGGACTTATGAGACATCCGTCAACGACTGCTATGTCGATGACGTCGAAGCGATGGCTGATGAAGGACTGAATCCCTCCAAGCTTTTCACCCTTTGGGAGGACGACTTCAAACACGAACTGAAAGAGCCAACCGAAATTAACAACCGCAATGTCACCCATGTGAATCTCTATCCAAATCAGGGAGAAGAGAAGCCATTTCATACCATTCAGTTATTCATCGACGAAGCGAAAATGGAAATGGTCCGTGCAGTCGTGAAAGGCCGAGAAGGGACAGACGTGACTTACGATGTCACCTCCTTTAAGCCAAGGGCTCAAGTGTCTCCGGAGAAGTTCACATTCGAGGCCAACGACTTTCCAGGCGTCAGCATCATTGACAATCGCCTTTGACTTCAATCAGTCGGGCACGAGCCTGAGCCATTCTCCATTGGTGAACCTACGAATGTGACAATTGATGTTTACCAGCTGTGAGGCATCTTCGTCCCATTCCCATTCAATGTTGTGTTGAAACGGTGCTGGCAGCGCGCGATGCTGGACATTGACATCCATCCACTTTGCCGTCTCGACCAACGCATCAAACGCCGCAATGGCATAAGAATTTGGATCGGTTTTAAATAAATCGCGAAATGTTCGCGCTTGATTTTGTACCCGCTCGTTTGTCCAATCGATTCGATTCGTTACCGGTATGGTCCAATTGGAACGATTCATGAAATCACGTTCCATGAATTCGAGATCTGCAGTCACCTCGTTGGCATAAATGCGAATGGGAAATGAGTCAGCAAGTTGAAGCTCAGTCTGCACATAAGCGATCATTGACTGGGCATATTTTCCAGCAGGGATGGCCACGATGTTCAGTTTTGAGGTATCCATTTGCGCAGTGATTCCTTCCGCGAACCTGTTGTTTGTAGGCAATGATTCAAGACCACTCAATGAACCGCGAACGCTAGAAAAACCCTCCTTAAACGCTACTTCCAGCGGGGCATCTTTTCCACGGGTTTCCAAAAACAACACCGTATCCATGGGATGGCTTCGAGCAACCAGCGCACCAAGTTTTCGCATTCCAACTCGTTCGTCAGAGCGCAACGTGTAAACTTGATTGTGGTGAGACCAAACCGCTGGCTTAAGAGGTGTCAAAATCCATTGCGGTGTTTGAGTTCGGGACAACAATTGATTCACCGAATCCATCTCAGCGCTGCGCAATGGGCCTAATACAACATCTGACCAAATCAAATCTGACTCACTCCACGCGTGCATCCCCAGCGTGTCGGGCTCAGAATCGACAATCCGTAACTGCACGGCATAGCCGCTATCTTGAAGGGTTTGAGCAGCCCATTCCATGCCGTGAAAGAAGTCCAAAGACACCTCACGCAATCGGGTGGTTCGAGCATCATAGTCACCTCCAATCACCGTATCAACTTCCAACATGAAAGGAAGCATCGCAAGCACATGCAATGTATCCAATCTCAAATTAGGCTGGTGACCCCTGCTGATTTGTCCAACGACTTTGCCCTCAGAATGGAGGTCAGCGCCTGCATTGACCGAATCGATTCTTGCAAGTGTCGGAACTTGTAACACGTCGCCAATGCCTAGTATGGATTCCAAATGACCATTTGCTTGCTGCAACGCCTGATCTGTGACTCCATATTGCCGGGCAATTCCGTACCATGTCTCCCCGGCCACAACCTGGTGATGATCTCCGCGCCACAATAGTCGAGGCTGCTGGATTTTCAACTCAACAGGAGCAGGAATCCAAAGCCTCGTGCCAGGAGCAAGTGGCGATTGCACCTTCGCATTGGCAGCAGTTAACTCTGAAAATGTCAGATCATTGCTGCGCGCAAGCCGATCGAATGTATCTCCTGGCAAAACTGTGTACCACGCTTGTGCATTCATGGTTGAGGCAAAGGACAACGCAAAACACATTGCCAACCATGCGATGCTCGCCCCATGCTGTGCATTCTTTATCAGATTAATCATCGGCTTCTTCCGGGTTGAAATGCGCAAGGTATAAATCTTCACGTTCTGCTTTTCGTTCATCATCAATCGCGCCCAAGTCCCACGGTATTTCGGCAGGAATACAAATCATCTCATTCCCATTCAATGGTCGCGGGTGGTTTGGAACTGATGTCATAGACCACCCGATTCACCCCCCGAACTTTATTGATGATATCGTTGGAGACCTTCGCTAAGAATTCATAGGGCAAATGGCTCCAGTCGGCGGTCATACCGTCGGTTGAACTGACGGCACGGAGTGCAACAGCCTGCTCATATGTTCGCTCATCCCCCATGACTCCAACACTCTGCACGGGCAGCAAAATTGCTCCTGCTTGCCAGACCTCATCGTACAAATTAGCCTCTTTCAAACCATCGATCCAAACCGCATCCACTTCTTGTAAAATGCGAACTTTCTCTTTGGTGATGTCTCCCAAAATGCGAATCGCCAAGCCCGGCCCCGGAAACGGATGCCGACCCAAAATAGCTTGTTTGATGCCCAGCTCTTTGCCCACACGACGCACTTCGTCTTTGAAAATCAAGCGCAGCGGTTCGACCACTTTAAGTTTCATGAAATCCGGCAAGCCACCGACGTTGTGATGGCTTTTAATAGTCGCAGATGGACCTCCCGTCGCACTCACACTTTCAATCACATCAGGATAAATCGTTCCTTGAGCCAGCCACTTGGCTCCTTCAACCTCTTTCGAGGCGTCGTCAAATACGTCAATGAACACCTTGCCGATGGCCTTTCGCTTTTTTTCGGGATCGGACTCACCTGCAAGGGCTTCAAGGAATCTGTCCCCTGCCTCAATGCCCTTGACTTGCAGTCCCATATCCTCATAAGTGTCGAGCACTTGCGCAAATTCATTCTTTCGCAACAGCCCATTGTCTACGAATATGCAGTGCAACTGATTTCCAATCGCCCGATGAAGCAAGCTTGCGGCAACTGTAGAATCCACACCACCGCTGAGCCCCAGAATGACGCGATCGTCGCCAATCTGCTCCTTGAGGCGCGCGACGGTCTCATCGGCAAAATTTGCTGGTGTCCAATCACCTGCGCACCCGCATATGCCATGGACGAAATTTTCCAACAGAATGGAGCCTTCTGTGCTGTGCCAAACCTCTGGATGAAATTGGATGCCCCAGACGGGTCGATTGACATCTCGGAAACCGGCAAATTTCACGTCATGTGTGCTGCAAATGGTTTCAAAACCCTTTCCCAAGGAAAGAATCGTGTCTCCATGGCTCATCCAAACTTGCGAATGGTCGCTCATTCCTGTAAGAAGGTCATCTTCCGTCTTGACTTTCGCCAAATGCGCTCTGCCATATTCACGTGTATTGGACGCTTCTACCGAGCCTCCATGGGTTTGTGCGAGGTACTGCGCTCCATAGCAAACCCCGAGAACAGGCACATGGCCCAAAACGGAGGACAAATCTGGCCTTGGAGCATTTTCATCCCTAACGCTGTGGGGGGATCCCGAAAGAATGACGCCCTGTATATCATCTTTCAAGTCCTTAAACGCGTGCCATGGAATGATTTCAGAGTATACATTCAATTCACGCACTCGGCGTGCGATGAGCTGCGTGTACTGACTGCCAAAATCCAGAATAAGAATGCGCTGATGTGCCATGTGTATTCGCTTCTGCGAGGTTCGATTTCGAAAAAAGCAAAGGTAGCTTTGTCATTCCGGCTCGTTGCCGAAATGGAAACGGTATTTTTACACCATGATTCACCAAAACCTATTGGACAAGCGCATCATCCTAGCCAGTCAATCGCCGCGTCGGCTCGAGTTGGTCAAAGGATTGGAACTTGATCCCATCATTCGACTGAAAGATGTCGATGAATCCTATCCTGAAGAAGTCACGGGCGCTGCTGTTGCAGAATATGTAACCCGGAAGAAAGCTGAAGCATATCTCAGTGAATTGGAAGAAAATGATGTGCTCATCACTGGAGATACAGTTGTGCTGTGCAACAACGAGGTTCTTGGAAAACCTAAATCTCCGGAAGAAGCCGCTGCTATGCTTCAAAAACTCAGCGATCGAACGCACACAGTCGCTTCAGGAATTGCTGTTACGACCAAGTCTACCGGCATTTCCTCAGCCTTAGACACCTGCGAAGTGACATTCGGAAAATTGAATGCCAAACTCATTGAACACTACGTCAATCGCTATGAACCTTTCGACAAAGCCGGAGGGTACGGAGTACAAGATTTAATCGGATTTGCAGCGGTCACTTCTTTGAATGGATCATACTTTACAGTCATGGGGCTACCAACTCACCTTTTATTCGACCTTATAAACAATTTGAAATCATAACGTTAGAAAGTTGGTTGTGATTTTTGCCTAACTTTTTCGAGATTGCGTAGAACAACATCTGTCAAAGGATGTTAATTCCATGTTCTCAGGACACGTTTCACTTTTGTAACCAAAACCCAAACAAATGACATCTTTTATTCTCTCTGCTATTAAAGCGATGCCAACAGACGACTACGTAGGATTTACGTTTTTCGTAGGCACAATGGCTATGATGGCAGCATCAGCATTTTTCTTCCTCTCAATCAACATGGTAGAAGGAAAGTGGAAAACATCTTTATTGGTCAGCGGATTGATCACATTTATCGCCGCTGTCCACTATTACTACATGCGCGACTATTGGGCTGAAGTTGGAGAGTCTCCAACTTTCTTCCGATATGTTGATTGGACATTGACTGTTCCATTGATGTGCGTTGAATTTTACCTCATCCTCAAGGCAGCCGGCGCTCAGACTGGTCTGTTGTGGAAGCTCATTTGGGCATCTGTAGTAATGCTTGTAACCGGTTATGTCGGAGAAGCTGTATATCCTGGTCAGGCCGCTATGTGGGGCTTGTTTTCTGGTATTGCATACTTCTACATTGTTTACCTCATCATGTTTGGTGAAGCGAAAGCATTGGCTGACAAGTCATCTGCGTCAGTGCAAAAAGCCCACGGCATTTTGTGCAAGTTCGTTCTCATTGGATGGGCAATTTATCCGTTGGGATATATGATTGGCACAGGCGAAGGCCAGTGGTACTCATTCCTACAAGGAGCAGTTGACATGGATGTTATTTATAACATCGGTGACGCAATCAACAAAATTGGCTTCGGATTGGTCATTTACAGCCTAGCTGTAAGCAAAGACTAATCTTTCCTGAAATTGTAACGTTCCTGAACGTGAACCGCCGGTCCAAATGGATCGGCGGTTTTTTTATGCCCTAAATTTTTAGTGAAAGGAAATTAAAGGGGCAGCGGACCTCGAACCTTGAGCTTCCTCCATGACACCGATGGGGACGTGAGGAAGTCCTTCCTGTTTCAATAGACTCACAACTTGCTCAACACCCTCTTCTCCAACCGATACAAGCAATCCACCGCTGGTTTGGGGGTCGCACAAAAGGTCCCGTTCAAATCCATCAATGGACGTCACATGTTGTGCGTAACTCGCCCAATTCCTGCGACTTCCACCTGGCACACAAGCCTTTTCATGGTAATGGCGGAGGCGCTCATTTGACAGCATTGGAACCGCCGAAACATCAATACTAGCCGTGAGATGAGCCCCTTCACACATCTCTACCAAATGGCCCAACAATCCAAAGCCGGTCACGTCCGTCATGGCATGAACTGCCGAAATCTGCGAAAGCTTGGAGCCAATCGTATTCAGCGCCTGCATGGAATCCACAGCAGCGATTAAATCAGCATCCGTAACAAGTCCTCTCTTCTGAGCAGTCGTGACCATTCCAACCCCCACAGCCTTGGTAAGAAACAAATAATCACCTGGCTTGGCTGCTGCATTTGCCTTGAGACGATCCAATTGCACACGACCGGTCACTGCCAAACCAAAAATAGGTTCTGGGCTGTCAATGCTGTGGCCACCCGCCAAAGGAATATTGGCTTCCGAACAAATGCTTCTCCCACCGTCCAGCACGGCCGTCGCTGCAGATTCTGGAATTTTGCCAAGTGGCCATCCAAGGATGGCAATCGCCATCAGTGGCTCCCCTCCCATTGCATAAACATCACTGATTGCATTGGCTGCAGCGATGCGACCAAACGTTCTAGGATCATCCACGATTGGCATGAAAAAATCCGTTGTCGAAATGATTCCTGTGCCGTCACCAAGATCCATCACAGCTGCATCGTCCTTCGTGTCGTTGCCAATGAGCAGCGCAGGAAAAGATTCTGATCGATCCACGCCAGATAGAATTTCATGTAAAACCGCGGGTGAAAGCTTGCAGCCGCAACCGGCGCCGTGGGAAAACTGGGTCAATTGAATGGAGTCCATGGTCAGGTATATTTAAAACTCTTCTGCAAAGCGTCAGTCTAACGCATGCAATTTTTGTGCAATCTGCAGGTGAGAAAGTCCTTTGCCGTCCACCTCAAAATTATGCTTTCGAGGGTACCGCTGTTGCGTATGATGGTATAGTTTATCGTAGTACGCCAGACCAATCGCAGCGGCTGTCCGCAGATCTTCCTCGCGCAGAGCTTGGATTGCCTGCTGACATCGCAGACCTCCTAGTTTCTCGCGTATGCGTTCAAAGGCAGCTTCAAGTAATGCAGCACTGGCCGTACCATAAACCTCACATAGAACATCGAGTCGCTCGTCTTGAGTGCGCTCAAGCGTCCAAACAGGCGAGGCACGCATGGAGTCAAAAAACTCTTGGGGCAGGTGAACTGTGCCAATCGCACGGCTCTCGTTTTCTGTCCAAATGGGCAAATCCCAATCAAAGCCTTTCAAAATATGATGACAATCATTAGAAAACTGCTCTGAACTTGGCTGAGCAATCTGCTCGAGATTCCCAAACGCACTTCCAAGGTGTCCCGCGATTCCCTCCAAGTCGAGAACTTGAGCACCCAATTCATGCATTGCATGCAACACCTTTGTTTTTCCAACTCCTGTCATACCGCCGACCACACGCAAGCAACGAATCGATTCGAAATCGTGACGCGCCCATCCGCGGTAAGCTTTGTAACCACCAATCAACTTCACTACCGGCAATCCCGCTGTTTCAAGCAACCAAGCCACTGCCCCTGAGCGCATCCCTCCTCGCCAACAGTGAACAATGATGGGTTCGTGGACTTCCTGTGCCTCGAACAATTCACGGGCAATCCGCACCAATTCGCCCATTTTGGGTCCAACAAATTCCAAGCCCTTTTCTACTGCTGCCGACTTGCCTTGCTGTTTGTACAATGCTCCAATAACTGCCCGTTCATCATCCTCAAAAATAGGCATCTGAGTCGCTCCGGGAATGTGTCCTTTCGTGTATTCACCCGGCGAACGAGTGTCCAAAATCACTCTGCCTGATCCATAAATCCAATCGCCAGGCTCAGATTGGTGTGTCGGCTCATTCATTGAGCGATCCAACGCACATTGCGCTGCTCCTCAATTTGAATGGTGAAAATCCCCAAGGTGAGCATTCCGATCTGTTGAAATCTGAGCATGACCAAAAATACGCCTTCCTCGTTTGATGAAAAAGAAAAGAGCCACCCATGGGCAGCTCTTTCTTTCAAGTGAATTTGGATGGTTGGTCCAATCTACCCCGCCTTATTCAGGACAAGGAGTTCCGTAATACTGGAAGAACGTGAGCAAGTCTGAGACATCGACGTAGAAATCGCCGTTGATGTCTCCGGGACAAGCATCCGGGTAATCACAACCTCCCGGGAAGTTGGCATTCGAATCAAAGTTCAATCCCTCCGTATCCATGCAACCGACAATCAAGCATGAGCCATCATCCGACGTAGCGTCTGCGTCATAATTGCAAGCCATCTCATCCATGCAACCAGCAAAAGCGCATGATCCATCATCAACCGAAGCGGTAGAATCATAGTTCGTTGCAGAAGCAATGGTGCAACCGCTGTACAAACATGAACCGTTTTCCATTCCAGCTGTAGCATTGTAGTTGCTCGCATTTTCGTCTGTACAACCCTGAACAGGGAACAAGCAAGAACCGTTATCATAGGTGGCAGCAGCATTGTAATTCACCCCGTCATCGTACATGCAACCTCCTACAACACATGAACCATCGTCTACATTGGCCCCTATATTGAAGTTATCAGCTTCATCATTGGTACATCCCAAGTACTCGCAAACAGCGTCTTGATCCCCAGTGTTAGCAATGGAGTAGTAGTTCGAAGCCATCTCATCCATGCAACCTGTAAACAGGCAAATGGCATCTTGATCGCCCGTGTTCGCTTGGGCGTTGTAGTTGTCTGCAATTTCGTTCATGCAACCGGTGTAGAGACAAGACGCGTCATCCACGTTTGCGCCGGCATCATAATTGTCCGCCGCTGAATCCGTGCAACCAAGATACTCACACAAGGACTCTTGGTTTCCAGTATTTGCCAGTACATAAAAGTTGTCTGCCTCAGCATCGAAACATCCCGTAAACAGACAAGACCCGTCATCTGCATTTGCCTCTGAATCGAAATTGTCTGCTACCTCATTGGTGCAGCCGTAATAGATACACAGTTCGGCTTGGTCGCCCGCATTGGCTTGAGCATCATAGTTGTCGGCCGTCGCATCCATGCAACCATAGTAAATGCAAAGTTCATCTTGATCGCCTCCGTTTGCTTGAACATCATAATTGTCTGCATCTGTATCCACGCAACCGAAATAGAGGCATGAACCATCGTTCAAGTTTGAATCCGGGTTGAAGTTATCGGCGGTATCATCCGTACAACCCTCAAAGACACAAGTCAAATCGTCGAAGTTAGCCGTTGCATCGAAATTAGCCGCTCCTTCATCAGTACAACCACCTTCGATTGCTGGGAAGGTCAACTCCACATCTGTGTATTCAAAAATCTCATCTTCGCCTTCTTGGAATCGGATGTTGTAACGCAGAAAGATTACACCACTCGTGGTGAATTGTCCCACCAACAAACGTCCATCTTCATCCGGCACACCTTGGCTGTCTGACGCACCTGGGTTCAAGAAAATTTGTGCCCCTTCTTCAGTGTCTATGATCAGATCATTTCCAGCGTTAAATTCTGGCAGATAAAGGTACATGTTTTCTTGAGCAAGCGCGTTGTAGTCGCCCGGAGCAGCTCCAATGGTCAACCATGAGTCATATTCCAATTCTGGAAAAAGACCGTAAAAACCAGGGTTGATGTAACCGCCGAAATCTGCACCAAATGGGTGCTGATAGAAGTCACCCGTGGATTTGGTCAACCAAGGGTCTTGGCTGTTTCCAAAAAGTGATGTCATATCCACAGCTGCATTCGTATTAAACTGAGCATAAACTCGGTACGTAGTCGCGGATTCGATGGTGTTCTCGTCAACAACTTCGTAAACCAAACCTTGAAAAACATCATTGCCCCAAAGGCAACTTCCGTCGTCATTCGTAGCCAACGGGTTGAAGTTATTGGCAGACTCTGAAGCACAGCCCAAAACTTCCGCACATTCTTCAACGCCATCTCCTTCGTAGTCACCGTTGCAATTGCCATCGCAATCTGCAAACGGAGCCGGATACTCACAAGTATCTGGAACCTCTACATCTGCGTCAGGATTGAAGTTACAAGCCAACTCATCATAACATCCTGCACTCTGGCAAGTGCCATCTTCATCCGTAGCTGATTCATTGTAATTGTATGCTGTTTCATCAGTGCAACCTGGAATCTCTTCCTCGTCACAAACATTGTCACCGTCCGCGTCGTTGTTGCAATCTCCTTCGCAGTCTCGGTAGTCTGTTTCGTAAAAGCATGTGCCATCATCATCCGTGGCAGCTGCATCATAATTGCAAGCGCTGAGATCCGTGCAGCCTACCCCAAATTCAGGGAACACCAGGTTCAAATCCGTCGCGTAATGGGACGAATCAGCTTCATCTCGGTATTGTAAGTTGTACTTGACAGATACAACTCCCGAGGTGGTAAATTGTCCAAGGAGCATTTGTCCATCGACCACAAAAGACAGCGCACTGCCCATGTTTCCTGGGATATAATATAAGCTTGCCCCTACTGCTGTGTTGACCAACGCATTTGCGCCGAAATCCTCAAAATCAGTAAAGAACGACTCGAGACCAACCGTTTGCAAGGCAAGCGGTGATCCTGGACCTCCCCCCAACGCCAACCAAGAGTCAAATTCTAAAGTCGGGAAAAAGGCGAAGAAATCAGGATTCACAGCATGCGCCAGAAGCATACCGTTTTCGTCTTGATAGAAAGGCTCTGTTGAACTGATGGACCAATTGTCCAAATCTGTTCCGTACGCCGCCGTAATTTGAATGATGGTGTCCGCATTAAAATTTGCGTACAATCGATAAGTGGAAGTTCCCTCCATAAGATCGTGGCCAACCAACTCATAGCTGAGTCCCGTGAACAAGCCCTCGGACCATTCGCAAGAGCCATTGTCATCAGTGGCTAGACTGTTAAAATTCAAGGCTGAGGAGGACGTGCATCCTGCCAATTCGAATTCGTTGCAAATGCCGTCACCGTCGTGATCATCAATGCAATCTCCACCACAGTTCGTCCCAGGTGTTGCATAAGTGCATGACCCGTCATCGTCGGTGGCATCTGCATCATAGTTGCAGGCTACTGAAACCGTACAACCCACAATTTCAAATGCGTCGCAAACACCATCGCCATCTGTATCGATGAGGCAATTGCCTTCACAGTCATAACCCTCAGCAGGGAATGTGCCGTCGCAGCCACACGACCCTTCCAATATACCGTCACCACCGCATTCTCCGCATTCATCCAATTGCAGGCATGAACCGTTGTCGTCAGTGGCGTCTGCATCATAGTTGCAGGCCTGAGCATCGGTGCAACCCGCAATTTCAAATTCATCACATACGCCGTCCTGATCTGAGTCATTCAGACAAATCCCAGCGCAGTCATAACCTGATTCGGGAAGGTTGCCTTCGCAGTCGCAGGCTCCGGGAGCAATGCCCGAACCGCCGCAAATTCCACATTCGTCAGTGAACAGGCAGGTCTCATCATCTGTGTTGGCTTCGGCATCAAAATTACAAGCCATGGAATCAGTGCACCCAAATACCGGCGGAACATATTCAGCCGTGGTGAACTCGAGCCCTCTGTTTTCCATTGTCGCTTGCCCTTCAGCACGCCATTGCATGTTCCAAGTTCCACTCAAAATTCCAGCAGCACCATTTTCGTCGTCTGTCACAGTGAATTGTCCGATTAAGACCTTTCCATCTTCTCCAGCGACTGCATTCAAATTTGCGCCAGGGATGACGTACCAGCTTCCACCAGTAGCGCCTCCGAGCGTAAAGCCCGTTCCGTCATTGAACGATTGGAATGATTCCGACATCCCAACAGAACTAACATCACCGTCATCGCTGTTCGCAGAACCGATCGTCAACCAGCTATCGTACTCAGCGTCCGGGAACATCCCGAACAAAAACGTTTGAATACCTGAACCCAAATCTGCTCCACCCAATGCGATGGGGTGTTGAAAAAAGCTTGTTGATACGGCCAAATCGAGCTCGACAGGAGCCAATTCATCCGAACCCACTGCAAACATTGCGATGCATTCGTCAACATTGTTTTCGAAATGTGCATACAACCGGTAAGTCGTGCCGGCGTCAGTCATTGCATAGACAGAAGCGTTCAGAAAAGGGTAACTGGGAACATCGCATGATCCATCGTCTTCAGTCGCAGAGGATTGAAAATTGATGGCCAGTTCATCAGTACATCCGAAAATCTCAACAGCATCGCACACACCGTCCTCGTCCAAGTCGGCGACACAAGATCCCCCGCATTCGCCCAGCGCGTCGACAACATTGCCGTTGCAATCGCAATCGCCCTCTGGAATTTCGTTACAACCGCAGTCATAAATCGCACCTGGACCATTGCAAACTCCGCACGCGTCCAAAGAACCTATGCAGTCATCGGCATCATCGCAAATTCCATCGTCATCAGCGTCAGCTAAACATGATCCACCACAAACGCCCAAGGCATCTAATTCGTTTCCATCGCAATCGCAGTCTCCTTCCGGCATTTCAGCACAACCGCAATCATAAATGGCTCCAGGACCATTGCAAACATCACATGCATCCAAAACCCCAACACATGTGTCAATGTCGTCGCAAATTCCATCTTCGTCAACATCCGCAGCGCATGCTCCCCCACAATCGCCAGAAGCATCGAGCTGATTGCCATTGCAATCGCAATCGCCCTCTGGAATTTCGGTACAACCGCATTCATAAATTTCACCTGGCCCGTTGCAAACGCCACAGGCATCCAAAGAGCCTACACATTCATCTGCATCATCGCAAATGCCATCCGCATCCGCATCGGCTAAACAAGCACCTCCGCAAACGCCCAAAGCATCTAATTCGTTTCCATTGCAATCGCAATCGCCTTCTGGGAAATCCTCACAGCCACAGGCGTATGTCGCCCCCGGCCCGTTGCAAACCCCACAAGCGTCCAATTCGCCCACACAGGGATCGAATGCGTCGCACACACCATCATTATCTTCGTCTGTCAAGCACTGACCAGCGCAATCATATCCTTCATCTGGCAAAGTTCCTTCGCAATCGCAAGTGCCCAATGCAATGCCATCACCTCCGCAAATGCCGCACTCATCATTGACTGCGCAACTTCCATCATCGGCGGTAGCGGTATCATCATAATTGCACGCCGTTTCATCCGTGCATCCCATTACTTCAATGACAAAGTCTTCAGTATTTAGCGTGAGCTCTTGCTCATAGTGAGGATTTCCGTTACCGTCTCTCCAATTTAGATTCCAGTTGCAAGACACATGACCAATTCCATTGACCCCATCCGCTGCGGTCAATTGAGCCAACAAAACTTTTCCATCTTCACCGGCCAAGGCCAAAGGATTCGAATTTGGGGTGACATACCAACTTCCGCCAACTGCACCATCCAACGTGAAACCAGATCCATTGTTAAAGTCAATGAACGCATCCGACATCCCAATGCTCGCAACTGATGGGTCCGCGTTGCTCGTTGAGCCAATCGTCAACCAACTATCAAAAGCTACGTTCGGGAACATTCCCACTAAAAAGCCGAAAAGATCCGAACCCAAATCCACACCATAGGTGGTTTCTTGATAAAAACTTGTGGTGGTTTCAAGGTCGAGATTTATGGTACCTTCTTCTTCCTGACCGATTGAATACACAGCAAGGACTTCATCTGTTGGTGTGTCAAAGTGTGCATATATGCGGTAGGTGGTGCCGTGCTCGGAAGTGGCATGTATTTCGCTCTCCAAGCCTGTAAACTGAGAAAACCCTGTTGCCGTGAGGAACAAGGTGGCTATCGAAAGCAGCGAGAAGCGCTTCCATGTCGTTGTGATTGTTGAATATTTCATCGCGGATTGAATCCAATTCGTTATTAAAGATAGCAATTTCATATGTATTATACTACAGCTCGTCGATATATTTTTTGATTATCATGCCAAAAAACATCTTGCGACCCGAGTTTTGAGCATCACGAACGGCTTCCTCTACGCTGTTTGCGCTACTAAAGTTGCATTTTGAGCCCAACGTATTTTCTTTCGCCACAAAATCACTACTTTACAATCGTAACCAAACGCGCAACGATGGCAAATCTTCTAACCGTTGTCGCTCGATCGTCAAATCCCATGACTCGAACGACCACAGCCCTTCTGCTGACATTTTGTTCCGTGACTGGGATACAAGGTCAGCTCGGCTGCATCGAAATCGAAGAGCCGCTCGGATTATTCGCCGCTTCGCCAGAAGATGTCACGTGCCCTCCCACATTCAGCGAGGAATCGGTCATCTACTTCAAGGTCAATAAAGATGCCCAGAATAAACTCCAAACGATGCGACCAGATTTTTGGAATCTCGCCCTCACATTGCCTGACGGCTCACACGAATATGTCGAAATGCATCGGTTTTTGGCATACACCGCTGATTTTGAAATTGGACACATGACCAAAGAGGGATTGAGCATTGAGCGCTATGCGCCCAAACTGCTCACCTATCGTTTTGGCACAGCTGGTTTCAGCGGCACTTTGGTCCTCATGGAGAATGAAATTGCAGGCACCCTGCGGCACAAGGGTGTGCAATATGAAATAGGAGGTTTGGAATGCGAACATTCAACATCTGGACTGCTCATGCTCTTCGACATTGCCGATGCCATCGCACCTCCTGCCTTTCAGTGCGGCTTAGAAGAAATCCAACATCGCCTCAAGCCCCGTCAGCACCAACATGCTCCACCTCCTCGAACTCACGAATCCTCTGTAACATCTTGCGTGGAAGTCGCTTTGGACATTGATTTCTACACCTACAATTCCTTCAATCAAAACTGTGGAAATTCAGTAGAGTGGTCCCTTGCCTTGCTTGCGGGAGTCTCTGAGATTTATGAAACGGAACTCGATAATCTCATCAATTTGGCGGCTTCTTATGTGAATGTTTGGGAAGTAACCGATCCCTACGCATCATTTGTTGGCAATGCTGGCGCCATGCTCGACGCCTTTAGACTCGAATGGCTCACGAATCCCGATTTGGCCAATCGTCCCCGAGATTTGATCCACCTCATGACCCGAAGGCCAGATACCGGTACCGGTGGAATTGCTTATCTCAATGTTGTTTGCAGTCCAAACTTTGCTGCTGGATTTTCTGCAGGTTTGTCTCCTGGAACAACCTACAACATCAACAATTACAGTTGGAACTTGAACGTTGTGGCTCACGAATTGGGACACAATTTTGGGTCAAACCACACCCATTGGTGTGGCTGGCCTGGAGGCCCAATTGATGATTGTTATGCTGCTGAGGGCAACTGCACCAATGATCCGACCCCTCAAGTTGGAACCATCATGAGCTACTGCCATGTCAACGGTTCTGTGAACCTAGAATTTCATCCAACCGTGGAAAACAACGCCCTCATCCCCACCATCAACGGCCAGGGATCGTGTTTTGACTCGTGCGATGAGTTTGCCACGAGTTGTCAAAACTATGGTTGCACCATTCCCTTCTATTGCAACTATGATCCCGAGGCGGAAATCAATGACGGCTCGTGCACATTGCCGGACGATTGCGGAGTTTGTGGAGGTGATGGAACCTCTTGCATCGGATGCACAGATCTAATGGCGTGCAATTATGATGAATCATTTGTGCTTGATGATGGAACCTGCTTTTACTCTCCTCTGGGAGGAGCCTGCGATTGCGAAGCTGTAATATCTCTGGAAGCTGAACTTGGCCCAGGAGAGACAGAGAGCGCAGCCGTTAGTGGATTTGGCTCTGCTGCAACTGTCTACATTACACTCCAATTCGCCAATACCCAAATGGATATGACCCAGGCGAGCGATCTATCTGTTATCGTCGAAGCACCTGACGGAAGCTGCACGCAAATCGGCGGATTCGATGTCGATTTTGGCTGCACAAGTAACGGGTTTTGGCCGTCTTCATGGCAAAGCACTGCTGATGGCATTTACACCGTTGGAGCAAACATCGGAAGCGATCTTGAAGGAATAGGAATCTGGTACATTCGCATTGGCAATGGATGGAGTGGGTCGGCAGGAGCTGCGTTTGAAGCAGACATCTCCATTTTTAACTTATGCTTGGAAGTGGATCCAGAAGGATGCATGGATCCGACGGGATGCAATTTCAATCCAGCGGCGACAAACGATGACGGCAGTTGTGATTTTGAAACATGTTACGGTTGCACGGATGCTTCAGCATGCAATTACACCTCAGGCGCCACGATAGCCGATGATTCATGTGAGTACATCACTTGTCAGGGATGCACGGAGCCTGGAGCGTGTAATTTCGATTTGGATGCAACGATTAATGATAGCAGCTGCGAATATTTTAGTTGCGCGGGATGCACGAATTTTGAGGCGTGCAATTTCGATCCTGGCGCCACCATTGAAAACGGCACATGCACCTTTGACTGCAACTCTTGCTCAGGCGATTTGGACAATGACGGCATCATTGCCGTTACAGATGTTTTGATTTTTCTCTCAGATTATGGCTGCGACGTCCCGGTATGTGTAGGAGATATCAATGGTGACAACAATACGAATGTGAGTGACTTGCTGGTGCTATTGAGTCAGTTTAGCGAATCATGCGAAAATGGATAATGATGTCATTCATGCCTTTTAAAACAAACATATTCATCGCAGGTATTTTCGGACTCATCCTCCATGTTGGATGCAGTGAAGGTGCGATATCGACCACTGAACCTACAGTGGACAGTTCGGCCTCCAAAACAGCAAAAATAGCTGCCTCCAAACCATCAGTCTCTGCACACCCTTTTTCCATTGAAACTTGGATCGGAATTTGGGAAGGCGAACAACCTGCATACCCCATGCGTAATTCTGCTGGTGAACCTATAGTCGTGCGCGGCATGGAAGCTATGGTCAAAGCCAGCAGGTTCACGTTTACCGTATTGGAAAACGGCAAAGCAATTTTACGTCAGGAAGTCGACGATGGAAGAATCATGAACTTTGAAGGCACTTGGAAAGGACAAATTGATGAGGCCTATGCCTCGGATGAATCCGAAGTGACACCACGGTTGCGAGCGATTGTCTGCGACCTGTCTGCCATAGATACGGGCGCATATAGGCAATATGCACTTGCGGTCGACGGCAAAGCAAGGCATGTAAAGTGCATCGGCACTTCAAGTGAACCTTCTTTTGTGGTTCAATTCGAGAGGTAATTTGAGTTTATAGCTTTTCTGCTCATCGCCTCAGGATCCATTTGGCGTCTTATTCGACCTTATCATCTTCTGGAAACTTCATGACCACAGTGCTTCACAACCATCTTCATTGGTTTTGAAATCCCTCGATCCACTGGCTCAGTTCGCGCGCTCGGAGAGCGATATGACAAACAGCACCCCATCCCAATAAAGGAACGGACAGCCGTCGATGATGGCCAATAAAATTTCCTTACTGGAATGTGAACCATTCTGATCAGCAGTGAAAAGTCAGCGTGTGCCAAAAGCAGAGGCAATTATTTTGCTATATAATAGTCGATGAAAGCGTATTTTTTGTATCCTATAATAATTTTATTTATCTTTCAAGAGCTTCACAACGCCTTATCGAAAAATTAACCACCATGAGAATCCTACTTCTCGCGTGCTTCACCTGCATGCTCACTTTCTTCGTTCAAGCGCAAATAACGCAAATCGTAGCCGAGCCTATTGCAGATCACGATACAACAGGAATTGCCGAATTAGAAGGCATGATCACCTACCGCATCTATGCCGAATTGACCCATGCAGATGACGAGATTTCCGCAATTTTCGGCGATTCTGAAAGTCCTTTGAGTGTGACATCAACTTCTGATTTTTTCAACCACTCGCTTGGTTCCGATTTAGGCTGGGAAATCAATCCTGCCTTGCTTCCCTTTTTCCCACTCATCCAATATGACTCATGGTTCACGATAGGAGCATCCAACTCAGGTGAAAGCTCAAACATGGGCAATACCATCGGAATGGAAGCGGCCTTTGACGATTTCAATGCAGGAGGAGATTTTGTGGTCGACAATCCCATTGGAGGATCCATTTTCACGTTGGCCGGTGATCCCTCAGCTTCAGCTGGCGATGACCTTCGTGTTTTAATAGGACAATTGACTACCACTGGATTCATCGAAAGCAGCCTAAACATTCAAATGTTCATCAACGGCCTTCAAAGTCAAAACAGTGTGGTTCAAGGAATTTCCATCGTTTTTCCAACAGGATGCGATGATTTGAGCGCTTGCAATTACGATCCCAGCGGGTCCGATTCATCCTCATGCATCTATCCTTCTGAATGTGAAGACTGCGAAGGCAATTGCACGGACGATAATGACAATGGTTTTTGCGATTGCAACGAGCAAGTAGATGTGCTCGGATGCACCGAATCCGAAGCGGACAATTATGATCCGAATGCTACAATGGATGATGGCAGTTGTATTTTGGGTGGATGTACTTACAATTCTGCTGCCAATTTCAATGCACAGGCGACTTACGATACTGGGGATTGCATTTTTGCAGGATGCATGAATCCTATCGCTTTGAATTATGATGCTTCGGCGTCGGCAGATGATGGCAATTGCCTCATTCTCGGCTGCATGGACCCTGTGGGAATTGATTTCGATCCTTCTGTCAATGTCCCGGGAGCATGCGAGTATCCTGCACCCTGCATTGCCGACATTGATGGAGACGGAGCTGTTGACGTATTCGACCTTTTGATCTTCTTTGAGAGTTATGGAAATCCATGTGAATGAAAAGGGTCCTTGGAGTTTCGTTAAAACCTAAATTGCAACTTCTAATGAACTTTGCATGCGGCTTCAGATCACATTGTTGGCCTTCTTGTTTTCTGTTCCAGCGGCAATGGCACAGGACACAACCCGGGTTTTATTTCTCGGAAACAGCTACATCTTTTACAACGAATTGCCGACCATACTGACAGAACTGTCCGAAAGTATGGGGCACGTGGTCGTAACCGAACAAAATACGCCGAGCGGAGCGAGTCTTCAAGGACATGTAAATAACACCGAATCGCAGGCCCTCATCGAACAAGGTGACTGGGATTACGTGGTACTCCAAGAACAAAGTCAAAAAGCCTCTCTCCCCTACGATCAAGTCACCGCGGATTTTTTCCCTGCTGTGGATGCTTTGGTCTCCTCCATCCGGCAGCACAATGATTGCGCTATTCCGCTCCTTTACATGACTTGGGGGCGAGAAAATGGTGACGCCCAAAATTGCGCTTGGTGGCCGCCGGTATGCACCTACGATGGAATGCAAGAGCTTTTGACTGAACGTTATTTAGAAGCAGCCGACAATACGCAATCATGGTGCGCGCCGGTAGGAATGATTTGGGAGGATCTTCTGAGTCTTACCAATATCAATCTGTACAACCCCGATGGCTCTCACCCCTCTGCCGCAGGTTCCTACCTGGTAGCGAGCACATTATTTGTAGCACTCTTTGGTGAAAATCCCGAGCTTTCGGACTACTCCGGTCCAATTGGCCCGGGCGTAAGCAACACGATTGACGCAGCTGTATGGGACGTTTGGGAGTTGCAATCAAATGCTTGGATGCAATACGATTTGCTCGACGCCCAATTTTTCAGTCAAAGCACTCCGGAAGGTTGCAACGTGCAGGTCAGCACAAGCCCCTACATCGACAGCATTCACATGAGCAGTGAGATTTTCAATTTCGTGCTGCAGGAGGGTGATGTCATCACCTTAAATTTTTTAGATAGCCTGGTCGCAGAGGTTCTTGTTTTCAGTGATTGTGCGGACCCTATGTCATCCACACAAATTTTTTACTCGGGAGCAAATTCCATTCGAGAAGAGAAAAATTCAGATGCATCGATTCATCCCAACCCTGCCAGCGAATGGCTCTGGATCAGTCAGTCAAGGGTACATTCGGAATTTGTACTCAACGACAGTCGGGGAACGCTTGTGCAAAGGTGGAGTGCAACAGGGAGCCATTCAGTGGATGTATCATCACTCCCAAATGGACTTTACTTCGCAGAGACTTGGACAGATGGGAGATTAACCAATATCAGCAAGATCATCATCGAACGCTGAATTCAAACCAAGGCCTCCAGCCTTTCGAAGGTGCCTTGTGAGAGCAATCTGATGCGGCCGTGTTGGAGCTCAATCTCACCACGCGACTCCACTTCTTTCAGAATGCGCGACACCACCACACGAGACGTAGCAGTGTAATTTGCGATTTGCTGGTGGGTCAATTGGATAACATCGCTGTTGGAGCGATCAGCGCGGCAATTTAAGAGGTACATGATTCGTTCTTCAAGGCTCGTAGTCCCAACGCTTTTGAGCGTGCACACCAAGGCACTGAAAATCGCTCTAAATGACTCAATCACGAGCTTATTCCACTCTAAACTTCTGTCAGCCCACTTTTCTAAAACAACGATTGGAATGTACAACAGTGTGGAACCTGGCTCAGCAATAGCGCACATATCTGCTGTATTTTGTTCGTCGTAAAAAGTGACACACGAAAGCTTTGCAGGATCTTTTGTAGCCACTTCATACATCATCAACTCTCGGTCGCTATTGTGATTATGGTGAAACAAGCGAACGACACCTTCCAATAAAACCAGCGCACACTTCATATTTTCTCCCTCGCTGAAAACAATGGTTTCTTTCTCGAAGTAGAAAGCACGACTAGACGCAATAACCTCAGCCTTCATTTCAGATTGAAATGGCAACTTTACATCCAGATTTGGAACCACAATCTCTTTTGCTTTTGGAAAAGTCATGAGCGACAACGCTGATTATGTGGAATGATAAAACAGAATGTCATTCACACTTCATCACAATGTATACCAAAATGGGCATCGCTGAAAAAGTATTGATATTTAGAATGCCAAAGGTGAAAAAAATTACATTTCACAGACGCTTTGCTGATCGATGTACTTTGATCTAGATGACCTCACTCAGTCCATTCATCTTTTTCTTCCTTTCACAAGTCGAAAAGCTCCCGACAACGAAGCATCAAAGGTTGGTCTGGTTCAATTTGCGCTTGTTGATCCGTTCAATGGGACCTGGACAAGCCTGCTGATGGCAGGAAAGACAGCCGTTGACAACTGCCGAATATGCCTCTGCACTTGGACGCTCATTGAACGCCTCCACGTGCTTTCCAAACGCTGCGGCAAATGCAGTGTATCCCGAAATCAGCATGCTACTATCCGTTGGCATCAATTCCGTCAAATCAAGCGCCGAGAGGGAAGCCTTTTTCCAACTGCCATCTTCACCATGTGCGGCGAGCAAATTGACCAATTCGCTGTCCAATGTTCTCATCGCAAGAGCCAATTCAGAGGTCTTGTTCGGCTGAATTGGAGCAAGCTTAGCAGCTTGATTCCCTTCGTCTCCACAAAAAGAAAGACCAAAACACACCAGAGCAATCACCCAAGGTGCTCTATTCTTTTTCGAAGCTTGGCGCATTTCTTCTGGTTCAGTCTTCAATCATCACGCCGGTCGCCGTAAAGGCCAATCTCAGCTCGGGCTCGGTGATTGCAGCAATGAATTCTTCTGACTCGCCTGCATCTTCTGCATAGTGCTTTCGCATCTCTACCGTGATGGTATCAAAGAACGCCTCGCCCTCCATGACCGCACGTTTTCCTTCAGCCCCCTCTGTGGGTACAAAAAACCCATAATCTTGAAACCGAACAAATACAGTGTCCTCACCAGAGGCAACATCCATCCAGCATCCTTTTTTAGCACAAGTAGCTGTCACCTCGCCCTCGAATCGAACTTGAGCTCGTCCGCTAGCGGTTAAAGCAGAGCGTAAACCTTCGGCATCCAATGCATCACTCATTTCGATGACAGATCCATAAAACATCTGGTCTTTATGACCTGGCGCTGCTAACTCTTTGTTGTCTGAGGAGCCGCATCCAGTTGCCAAGAGCAGCGCACAAACGATTGCTGCGTTTTTAGGGGAATTATGACGAGGGTTTTTCATGCTTCGAATGTACGCGAAACAAAAGCGAACGATCCAGTGAAAGCGATGAATTGAATCCACCTTGCCGAAATCATCGAATCCCTGACAACGCTGGGAGGGTTCAAGCACTGTTTGGTGCTAGAAACTCACAGCGTCAAAAAGTAGAAAATCGTAGGATAAAAGAGCATGGAACAAACGAATCCGAACGAAACAGAAGGCTCTCGCAATGCATGCCATCCGGCAATTAATACCAACGGTGCCTGAAAGAAACACCTCAAAATGGCCTCCAGCTGACTAAAGTCTAAAACTCGGCACATCTCTATGTCAAAGCACACATTAATGTTTACAGGAAAAACAGCGATTAACAGCCCTATTGCCATCAATGCTGCATAGCGTCTGGTCGACGGATGAAGCAAAAATACCCCGACGCCAATTTCCCATAATCCAGTGAAAAACACCGCGGACTTTGGGAAAGGGATAAATGGCGGCATGATGTCCAAAAAGAATTTTGGGTCAACAATGTGTTTCCAACCAATGTAGCCATAGAAAAGCCCCATGATCGGGACGGAAACATCGCGGGTTGTGGCAACAAATCCCGTGATCAGTGAGCTCTCTTCCATTCTGCCGATCATTCCCGAACATTATTTGTCGCGAAGGCTATTTCGCCTTCCTTGCATTCCGAAAACTCTGGATGAAAGAAACCAGCGCCAAAATGCCCGTGATCAGCATGATCAAAATACGAATAATTGCCCCAGTATCATCGCGGCCGAATGAACTTCGCAGTGGCATAAAAAGACCCAGAATGATGAGTAAAGTCATCAGTACAGCTATGTGGGCAATGACCTTGTTTTGGTTCTTTACACCTTTATTGCAGGCGATTAAAATGATGCCAAAAACCACAGGAATCAATGCAGTCATTGAGGGGTTATCGGAATTTAGATAGCCATAGGCTCCGAGCAATATGAGACTAACGGCATGAATTAAGCTAACGATATGAGTTGCAGGCATGGGTTTTTGGATTAGAGGATTTTAAAGATTGACGCTTTAGACAATCAGATTGCGAAGGAACGATAATTTCGGCGAAATCAGCACGCTGCTGCCGGCTATGTGCAACGTACTATGTGGCTACCGAATAACCAAATCGCGAAGAAAGAAAGCATTCATTGCTCCCCTTATACTACGGGGATACGTAGCCGTTTTCTCGCTCTCCATAACACGAAACTTCTGCTAAAATTTCGCGGAGGCTTCTTGAAGAAGTTGTGATAGAGTGGCATGATATTTGAAGCCTTCGGTCGATGAACATTTTCACCAATCACAAACAGCTCGTAGCGTGGATGTTTGTTTTGTTGATTCTACTGCCGTCTTGTTCGAGTAGTATTTTAATTTCTTCGTCTCCAAGTGAAGCAGATGTCTTTACTGATGGAAAGTATATCGGGCAAACACCAATTCTTCACCGAGATGACAAAGTCTCTGGAAGTATACTCGATGTGCGGATTGCAAAGGATGGCTACGCGGATTTAAAAACTGAAATCAAGAAAACAGGACGGATTAACTGGTGGTCTTTAATGGGTTCTTGGCTCCTATATCCATTGAAATGGATCGAGAATTACCCGCGTGGATTTTACGGTGATTTACAACCACAATCAGAGGAATATTCTCCTCTCCGTGTGGAAGTTCAAACGAGAGAGGCCGTAGGCTCGAATATTTTTGTCGTGGCTCTTGAGAATACACCTTGTCATGGGTCGTCAAACAACACAGCACTGGAGGCCTCTCTTGGCATTCGATTGATGAAAAAATTTCGCGTATTGGAACGTCAGGCCCTGGATGTGGTAAGCTTGGAACAACACCGAAATATGACGGGATTCCATGACGAGTCGAGCATCGTGGATGCGGGCAAATTATCAGGGGCCAAGGGAGTGGTAATGATTAGCCAATTGTGCGATCAAAGGGTAACTTTAACGTCGTTGCGCTTCGTGGATTGCGAGAGCGGCGCTTTGCACTGGGCTGTTCTGGCCGAAAACCAGAATATGGACGAGATCATTCGTGAATTATTCCATCACCTGGATTCGAGACCATGATGCAATGTCTTGATCTGCATACATCTCGCATTTACCCGCAAGGTATCGCGCACTGAGGTTCAACCCCAACGCAACAACAAACAAGATGGTAATGAGCTTCTTCATGATAATTGGCATTGGTCAGGCCAACAAAAAACCCTATAAGCTGTTTACCAACAACTTATAGGGCTTAAAAGTGATTCCGTTGGGACTCGAACCCAAAACCGTCTGCTTAGAAGGCAGATGCTCTATCCAGTTGAGCTACGGAACCGTTCATTACAAGGTGCAAAGATGCGAAATAGAAATGCATTATCTTAGGTAGAAATTGTTCCTTATGCAATCTGGTTGTTTTTTCCATCCTTCAGTGCAAGGTGCGTGTGCATTTCTCTCACTCGCATGCGCGCTTCTATCTGCACCTGCGCTTCATAGCCAATGCACTCAGGCGGAGGATGTGATTGCATTGTTCTCCGTTTCGGAAAACGATGAAGCCGAGCAAACAACAAATCAGAGCAAGAACCAGGTTGCACTCGAATTGAATCCAGTCGCGTTCCAAGAACTTCGAACCTATAAGTACAACGAGTTAGTCATTGCGGTGCCCTTCCTGGAGGGCAAAGAGCTTCAGATTGAGCTGGAATTATTTTTGCCTTTTTCCGATGATTTTCGCATCGGACGATCCATGCCAAATGGAAAATACGAGGAAGAACTTTACATCCCGCAGCTTCTTTCTTATCGCATCGTAAGTCCAGGGATGCAAGGCACCCTTGTGATCATGGAGCAAAACGTCATGGGAACGTTGCTGTGGAAAGGCCAGCAATATGATATCAGTGCGATCGACAATGACGAGAATGGACGGCATGTTCTTTTCTTACTTTCAGATTCTAAAGTGGCCTTTAAATTTGAGTGCGCCACAGACCAAATTCGACCGCACCGTGAAACCTTTCCTATGGGAATTCCACGGGCTTTGGAAAGCGCCTCGACGTCTTGTGTAGAAGTGGCATTTGACATCGATTACCATACGTTTGGCACCTTCGACAACGAGTGTTATCCAGCCATCGAATGGGCACTGGCCATTATGGCTGGAGTCAATACCATCTACACCAATGATTTAGATGACACCATTAGCATTCAGGCCGCTTACATCCATGTTTGGGAGGTGGTGGATCCTTACGATGAGATTACCAATGATTCAGGAGGCATTCTCGATGCATTTCGATTGGAATGGTTGACCAATGAAAACCTCATGGACATACAGCGTGACTTGGTTCATCTTCTGACCAGGCGACAAAACACGGGAACAGGCGGGATTGCCTACCTCGACGTTGTTTGCTTCCCTCAATATGCGGCAGGCTTTAGCTCTTACCTCCAAACCGGCAATGAGTACGACCTCAGCATGTACAGCTGGAACTTGAACGTGGTCGGACATGAAATGGGTCATAATTTCGGATCCAACCACACCCATTGGTGCGGGTGGCCTGAAGGACCGATTGACAATTGTTACGAGGCTGAAGGAGATTGCACCAACGATCCACAGCCGCAGGTCGGTACCATGATGAGTTACTGCCATGCCGTTGCTGGAGGATCCGTCAACTTGAATTTCCACCCGACTGTTATCAACGAAGCATTCATTCCCACCATCAGTGCAGATGGATCATGCTTCACCGATTGCGTCGATTGGACGACGAGCTGTAGCTACTATGGCTGCACGAATCCCGCAGCCTGTAATTACGATCCTGACGCTATTTTGGATGATAACTCGTGTGCCATTGAATTCGACGAATGTGGCGTTTGTGGTGGAAGCAATGAGTCTTGCTCTGGCTGCACTGATGAGGCTGCATGCAACTACGATTTTGAAGCGCTCATTGATGATGGGAGCTGTTACCTCGCTCCAAACAACGCCACATGTGATTGTGTCTACGAAGCATCATTCAACGTAAACCTCAGCGCCGGAGAAACGGCAAGCGAGACGCTTGAGGGTGCAGGATTTGTTACAGGCCTCGAAGCCACATTGATCTTTCAAGACCTTCCGCCGGATCAGTCTTGGGCCAATGAAATGATGGTTGGACTTACTGCGCCCAATGGAACGTGTGTGCAATATGGGGGCTACAACTTGTCTTTGGATTGTCCAAGCGCTGGAATATGGCCTGCAGATTGGAATACAAGCGCTCAAGGCACATACACTGCAACTGTAACATTCTCTGAACCGATTCAAGGAATCGGCACATGGACGGTCACAATTTTGAATTCGTGGGACGATTCAGACGGGGCCTCTTACGAGACCACAATCAGCTTCAACGGACTGTGCGAAGGCGATTTCGAAAATCCGGGCTGCACAGATTCTTTGGCCTGTAACTACGACTCCACTGCCACCCAAGATAACGGCAGCTGTCAATATGAAAACTGTCCATGTCCTGCTGATTTTGATGGAGATGGCATGGTTACATCTGAAGATCTTTTGCTTTTTCTTTCTGACATTGGCTGCTTAGTCCCACCTTGCTTTGGAGACTTGACAGATGACGACCAAACAAACGTTCAAGACCTCCTGGCTTTCTTGGTTTATTATGGGAGTTCCTGCCCATAATACCCATCACTGAACGGCCTGTAAAGCCCCAAAACACCAGGTCATACCAAAAAGAGCCACTCCTTTTTCGGGAGCAGCTCTTCGGTGATTCGAAATATCCAAAAACTAACCCTTACTTCATGGAATGAATCAGTAGAAAAACCGAATGGAATCTTCAATTGTTTCGGATTCACGGAAAAAAAGAGTTAAAATTTCCTCAATCTCAATTTGCATTCGCTACCCTTGAATGCTGAAAATGACGAAATCAAAAGAGCCAACCCAAACGAGCATGGACATCAACGAATCAAAAATTTTCATCTTCAATCGTAAAGCGCACATTTTGTGTCTTTTTTCTGTGATGATTTTCTCACTGTCGTCATGCGATGTGTGCGAAGAAAAAGGCAGGGTGACGTTTGACAATTCTGAACGACTCTGGTGCAATTGTGAGGTGACTTGGCAAAATGGAGATGTATATGTCATCGATGCAGGCGAAATGCGCACCTACGAGTTCTACCGAGGTAGCCAAACTTTTGATGCCTATTGCGGCAATGACGCATTCGGAAATAACCTTTGCGGACTAGAGGAAGGCACAATAACAAGGTCTTTCGACATCGACTGCAGCGATGAACATGTGATGAATTTGAACTTTTGACGCGTCAGGCCAGAAGCTAGAGCCACAAAATCGAACCGTAAATAGACAAAAAACGCTCAGTCCATTCGAACCGAGCGTTTTGTCTTTTTGATGTCGGGGCGGCAGGATTCGAACCT
>DCPZ01000092.1:0-20284 GCA_002323795.1 Flavobacteriales bacterium UBA1531
AGACGCGCACGACTCAAACTCGTGTTCCGCAAGGAGTGTGGGTTCGATTCCCACTCCGGGTACAAAAGCTGCAAATCGGCAGCGATGAAAGCACTTCCTTTGGGAGGTGCTTTCTTTTTTACATTTCCTTCGATGAACAGTTGTGGATAGCCTTGAAGCATTGTTTGACGTAGCTTTGCCGCAAATTATCCCGAATGAAAAACCTATGTCTCCTTGGTGCGGTCGCACTTTTGTCAGCAACGCTTAACGCGCAGTTGCAATTATTTACCCCTGAACCGGGCGAGTTTTTCACCCAAGGTGTTGGCGAGTATTTAACGATTCCGGAGGATTTAGGAACGACAGGACAGGTCTGGGACTTTTCGGGTACGACGACTTTGCAGTCATCGTCTGCGAGCGTTGTGAGCGCAGAAAGCACCAGTCTTGGTAAGTCATTTGCGAATGCGGAGATTGCTCTTGAGGCGGGTACGACGAGTACTTATTATTCCTATGATGGCGCATATCAATTTTTCGGAGGAACGGAGAATCAGTTGATCATTGCGTATACGGACGCAGAAGAGTATTTCCCATTGCCATTCAACGTTGATGACAACTGGGAAGATACTTTTGCTGCGACATTTGGAGCGGCGGGGATCACATTTGAACGCTCAGGAACGATTTCCGCGAACTGTGTATCTCAGGGATCGTTGACGCTTCCGGGGGGACAGGTGTTGGAAGACGCTTATCGCATCTCAGTCAGCGAATACTTGATGGATTCCACATTCCTCGGGACTTACGAGATTTTCACGGAGGGGGATTATTGGTTTGCGGAGGACTATCCACTTGTCGCTTTTGCCAATCTTACTCAATCCACATTTGACACAACCACGGGCGGTGAACCGATCACGCAGGAAAGTTCGTTTTCCGTTTGGATGGAGTCATACACAGTGGGCATTGACCCCGTTGTTCACGCTCCAAGCTGGTCGATGATGCCCAATCCGGCAAATGCACAGCTTACGATAGCACGCGGTAATTTTCAGGTGCCTGTTCATTGTGTTGTTTACGGGTTGGATGGTCGTGAAATGTTGCGAGAGTTGATTCACCCGGGCATTCAAGTAAGTCGATTGGACGTTAGCCAACTTCCAGAGGGCGTTTACATGGTGCAGCTGGGCGAAAGTCAGCAAGCTCAGCGCTTGGTCGTCCAACGCTGATTCTACAATCAGGCGCCTCAGTAAGCCCGGCCGTTCCGGCCTTCCATGTAATAAACAAATGCACGGTTCACGACCTTATTGCCTCCAGGTGTTGGGAAGTTTCCAGTGAAGTACCAATCTCCAGTGTGATTAGGGCACGAAGCGTGCAATCCTTCGATGGTTTGGAAAACGATTTTCACCTCGGCCTTCATGCCTTTGGGGGTCAGGAGTAATGAAATTTCTTCACTCAATTCGTTGGCGTTAAACGGCTCATAGATCGCTTTGACGCGGTTGACGTTTTCTTCTTTGGGAAGCTCCAGTTCTTTTTTGCAGGCTGCGTATGTTTCGTCGATGACGCCTTCCATTCCGCGCTTCTTAAGTAAGCTAATTGCGGCTTGAAATGCGACGAAGTCGCCCATTTTAGCCATGTCAATTCCGTAACAATCGGGGTAGCGAATTTGAGGAGCGCTTGAAGCGACAACAATGCGTTTGGGCTCGAGTCGATCTAGAATGCGCAGGATGGACTTCTTCAAGGTTGTGCCGCGTACAATGCTGTCGTCAATCACTACGAGGTTGTCCTCTCCTTTGCGCACTGTGCCATATGCGATGTCATACACGTGTGCCACCAAGTCATCGCGTCCAGCGTCCTCTGTAATGAAGGTTCGAAGTTTAGCGTCTTTGATGGCTATTTTCTCCATCCGCGCTCGCTCGTCTAGGATGGCACGCACTTCATCTGGGTGGGCGTTTTCTCCGAGACCCAAAATTCGAGAAATCTTGGCTTGGTTGAGGTAATCTTCCAACCCTTTAATCAAACCAAAAAAACAGACCTCAGCCGTATTAGGAATGAAGCTGGTGACGGTGTTGTCCAAGTCATGCTCAACCGCTTCGAGAATTTGCGGAACCATGTTGCGTCCGAGTTCTTTCCGTTCGGTGTAAATGTCCTTGTCGTTGCCTCGGCTGAAATAAATGCGTTCAAAACTGCATGCCGCTCGTTCGCCAGGGGTTTTCACTTCGGGCATGCTCACGTCGCCATTGCGTTTGATGATCAGTGCGTGCCCGGGGCTTACCTCTTGCACACGATCTGCAGCAATATTAAATGCCGTTTGTATGACGGGCCTTTCGCTTGCTACGACCACCACTTCGTCGTCTTCGAACCAGAAGGCAGGTCGAATTCCATTGGGGTCACGCATCACGAAAGCATCGCCATGACCAACCAATCCGCACATCACATAACCACCGTCTAGTGAGTTTGCCGCGTGCTTGAGAATGGTAGGGATTTCCAATTGTTCGGCGATTTGCTCGGAGATTTCGGTATTTTCAAGCCCCTCATCCTTCAATGAATCGAATATCCGTTGATTCTCTAGATCTAGGAAATGACCGATGCGCTCTAGGATTGTGACGGTATCAGCCTGTTCCTTGGGGTGCTGACCCAATCGCACCAGCTTATCGAAAAGCTCATCGGTATTGGTCATATTGAAGTTCCCAGCGACGACCAAGTTGCGCGTTCGCCAGTTGTTTTGACGCAGGAATGGATGGCAATTTTCGACCTCGTTTTTGCCGTAAGTGCCGTAACGGAGATGCGCGAGGAATAACTCTCCTGTGAATGCTTTTTCGCGCTGGAGGAATGCCGCATCTTCCAGCTGATCTTTCTCGAGACCTTCAAAGCGCGGCATGATTCTACTGAATACATCTTGAATGGGGCGGGAATCCACCGATCTAATGCGGGATATGTAACGCTTTCCAGGCGGGACATCGATTTTGATGTTGGCCAGGCCAGCACCGTCTTGGCCACGGTTGTGTTGCTTCTCCATGAGCAAGTACATCTTGTTGAGACCATAAAAGGCCGTACCGTACTTATCGATGTAATGCTGCAAAGGCTTCTTGAGCCGAAGCATTGCAATGCCGCATTCGTGTTGGAGAAAATCGCTCATGCAATGTGCAGATTTGGCGCGTTGGTGCTATGCAAATGTAGTGTCCGCCGCATCATGTTTCAGACCATCAAGGGGCATTTTTATCTTTTGAAAACTGCCTGAATCTGTTTCCTTGGATTCCACCTGTGTGCACGAATAAAATGCGCGATCCGTTGCGAAGTGATATGTGGCGTTGGGTGGAGGGAAGCGATAGAACGGATTGAAGCTTCATCATGCTTTTTGCCGTGTAAACACTGTCAAGCTCAATGTTAGTTTCGGACTGAAACTGTTGCATAAAACGTCTCACCGCGGCATTGACCTTTCCAAACCCTCCTTGATGCGCATCGTTCCAAGCCGTTACATTCTCCATGACTTCGCCGGCCCATCGTCCATCGACCAAGGCGCTTTCCAAACATTCTTGAACCAAACCACCCATATCAACCCCTTTGAGAGCGCTGGCCGCAAACAGATGCGATTCGCCGCGCAGAGCAATCGCGATGCCCGCGGCAGTCGCACCGGTTCCGGCGCTTACAACGATAGCGTCCCAGGGCCTCTGCAAATCATCGCTTGAAATCAGGCCTTGGCACCCCATTGTTCCGAGTGCATCGCCAGCTCCTTCGGGCACAATCCAAGGATTATCGAACTGATCCCGGAGCCATGCCTTGAAAAATGGGAGGTGCTTTTCGCGGTATTCTGCTCGTGAGACAGGTGCTAATTCCATTCCCCAATTCACGCAGTCTTGAAGGGTTGGTGTGAGTTTTTTCAGTTCATGGGCTTCGGCTCGCACCACACCAATTGTGCGTATTCCGAGAGCATGTCCTGTTGCTGCTGTTGCGTGCAAGTGATTTGACCATGCCCCACCAAATGTGAGCATCGCTGGTTGGTGCATGCGCTGGGCTCGTTCCACATGAAATTGTAGCTTCCAAGCCTTGTTCCCAGGAGCGGGGCCAGAAACTGAATCGAGGCGACGCACATGAAAATCAATTCCTGCCGCTTCGGTAACCGACCAGCGTATTCGCTCTGTTTGTGGCAGGGGTGGCGAAAATTGAGGAGATGTGGCAGGAGAATGGGAACGCGGTTTCATAGGTGGTAAATTTGCAACATGCGGAGCGATTTGGACCCCGAAGATTTTTATTACAGCCCGGAAGGCTTCATTGTCTTTACGGAACAATATCACCTCAAGCGGGGTCATTGTTGTCAGAGCGGCTGCAAACATTGTCCATATGGATATGATCGTCGCACCGGAAAAATTCGAAAACCATGACTACTTCCATGAATCCTGATGAGTTGATAGCCTTTCAATCGGAAATTTCCGAGGGCATTCCGAAAGTTTTGCCGTCTGCAGCCGGGAGATCAGAAAACGTGAGCCATGCCCCGGTCAGGAAAGACATTCTGACGCCGGTAGAAAAGGAATTGGCGCTGCGCAATGCATTGCGTTATTTTCCTGCTGAGACGCACCACGAATTGGCGCCTGAATTCGCCCAAGAACTGAAGGATTACGGTCGAATTTACATGTATAGGCTGCGGCCGAAACACCCTGTCTATGCTAGGCCAATAACAGCTTATCCAGCGGAATGTCAGCAGGCGGCTTCAATCATGCTGATGATCCAAAACAACTTGGACCCGGCTGTGGCTCAACACCCAGAAGAGCTGATTACGTATGGTGGAAACGGAGGTGTGTTTCAAAACTGGGCACAGTACCGGCTAACGATGCAGTACCTGAGCCAAATGACAGAGGATCAGACCTTGGCGATGTACAGCGGCCATCCCATGGGGCTTTTCCCATCACACAAGGATGCTCCACGTGTGGTGGTGACCAATGGCATGGTGATTCCGAATTATTCGAAACCGGACGACTGGGAGCGAATGAACGCGATGGGAGTTTCGCAATACGGCCAAATGACGGCGGGGTCCTATATGTACATCGGCCCTCAAGGCATTGTGCACGGAACCACCATAACAGTTTTGAATGCCGTGCGAATGAATGACAAAACAGGCACTGGCCCTGCGGGCAAACTTTTCGTTACTGCAGGATTGGGTGGAATGAGCGGAGCGCAACCGAAGGCTGGAAACATCGCTGGGGTTGTGAGTGTCACGGCAGAAGTGAATCCAGACGCTGCGTACAAACGTCACGAGCAAGGTTGGGTGGATCATGTTGTGACCGACGTCGAAGAATTAGCGAGACGCGTAAAGGTTTCAGTGGAAGCCAAAGAGGCTGTTTCGTATGCGTATTTGGGCAATGTGGTGGATGTGTGGGAAGAGTTTGACCGGGCGAATGTTTTTGTCGACTTAGGATCGGATCAAACGTCGCTGCACAACCCTTGGGCAGGGGGATATTATCCTGCTGGACTTTCTTTTGAAGCTTCCAACAGCATGATGGCGAGTGATCCGGATGGTTTTGCAGCTCGCGTAAAAGAATCGCTGCGACGCCATGCCGATGCAGTCAATCAACACACTGCGCGTGGCACGTATTTCTTCGATTACGGCAACGCCTTTTTGTTGGAAGCATCGAGGTCTGGAGCAGATATCATGAACGAAGAAGGCACAGCTTTTCGATATCCTAGCTATGTCCAAGACATCATGGGGCCGATGTGCTTTGATTACGGTTTTGGACCGTTTCGTTGGGTGTGTGCTAGTGGTGAAGCATCAGATTTGGAATTGACGGATACCATTGCGTGTGAGGTTTTGGAGGCCTTGAAGAAAGAGGCGCCATCAGAAATCCAGCAGCAAATGGACGACAACATTCGTTGGATCAAGGGAGCGCAAGCCAACCGACTGGTGGTTGGTTCGCAGGCGCGAATCTTGTACGCAGATGCCTTGGGCCGAATGAAGATCGCCAAGGCCTTTAACGATGCGATTGCTTCAGGCAGATTGGCGGGGCCGGTTGTTTTGGGCCGCGATCACCACGATGTGTCAGGCACCGATTCTCCATTCCGGGAGACGTCTAATATTTATGATGGCTCTGCTTTTACAGCGGACATGGCCGTTCAAAATTTTGCAGGTGACGCGTTTCGTGGCGCGACATGGATTTCATTGCACAACGGTGGAGGTGTGGGCTGGGGTGAAGTCGTCAATGGTGGTTTCGGCATGCTGATCGACGGCAGTGCAGATGCAGAACGTCGTCTCACCTCTATGCTTCATTGGGACGTCAACAACGGGATTGCTCGCAGAAGTTGGGCTCGAAATGAGGGAGCGGAGTGGGCGATTCAACGCGCCATGGAACAAGAACCATTGCTCAAAGTCACCTTGCCAGCGCATGCAGACGACGAGGTGGTTGCTGAAGCGCTCAAATAATGGATGCCTACGCGCTTGAATTTGATGCAAATTCAGAATGGCTTGACCTCAAAGGCAGTCGTTTCGAGTCTTGCACATTTCGCAATGTGACTTGGACAGCACGTGATTTGCGAGGCGCTCGATTTGAGGATTGTGATTTCCACGACTGCGACCTTTCCAATGTGAAAACCACGGGGCTGGGCTTTCAAGAAGTGAGGTTTGAGGGGTGCAAACTCTTGGGTGTCAAGTTTGAGCTGTGCAATCCGCTGGGCCTATCCTTTCAACTGAGCGGATGCAATCTCACAGCATCATCATTTCATGCGTTGGACTTGAGGCGCGTAAAGTTTGAAAAGTGCAATGCACAAGACGTAGATTTCACAAAAGTTCGAGCTGAGAGGGTCTGCTTCAACGAAGTGGATTTGAAAGGCGCACTGTTTGAGCAAACCAACCTGAAGGGCGCGGATTTTACATCGGCGGAGCATTGGCGCATCGACCCAAATGAGAACGCGCTGCAAAATGCGAAGTTTCGCAAAAAGGAATTGTCAGGATTGCTCGAATTTTGGCGGCTGGACATCATCTGAAGGGTTGCCAAAAAACCGAGGAAACGTTTTAACGTTATTTTCGTTTCCTCCAGACAGCATTGAAGGTATCTTTGCCGCCGCAATGGCACAAATAATTACCCATCAAGGCGCTGAACGTTCAGAGCAATTGCTCCAGCAAGCCATGGATGTTTTTCTGCGCTTGGGCATTCGCTCAGTCAACATGGCCGACCTAGCCAGCGAAATTGGAGTCTCGAAAAAAACACTCTATGTCCATTTTAGCGACAAAGACGATTTGATCCAGCGTTGCATGAGTTCACACTGCGATCAGATGGAACAGGTGATTTCAGAAGCGGAAAATCACGAGGGAAATGCCATTGACTCTGAATTGGCCATCATCGACTTTGTTCATACCGTGATCACCAAGATGCACCCAAGCATGCTGCATGATCTGAGAAAGTACCACCCGATCGCCTTCGATACCATCAATAAAAGAGAGGACGAGATCATTCTCGGAACTGTGGAGCGCAACATCAAGCGCGGTCAGACAGAAGGACTGTATCGCCTTGATATCAACCCTGTCTTGACCGCTCGTTTTCTTGTGGCCATCGGTTATGAAGTCAAAAAATGTGGCGAGCGCCGGACATTTCAAGGGGAGTTGAGTTTGTCAGATTTGTATGTGCAGTCATCCTTGTACCACATCCGGGCCATTTCAACAGAGAAGGGTTCGCAGTATCTCCAAAGCAAATTGAAAAAAGAAAAGTTGTTTCAATGAATACGAACAGAAATTTCATGCCGACCGTCATTTTGACCTTAGCAATGACCGGATTGATTGTGCCAAATGCTCGCAGCCAGGAATCATATTCGATTTCGTTGGCACAAGCACAGAAAATTGCGCTGGAAAAGGCCTTTGCTGTTCAGTATGCAGACTTGGACATGCAAAAATCTGAGCGGGATGTGAAAGAGTTACTCGCAACCGGATTGCCACAAGTGAGCATTGTGGCTGATTATAGTCAGTACATTGACATTCCAATTCAAGTCGCATCAGGGGATGTCTTTGGTTTTCCGGATTATCTCACAGACTTCTTTGGCGGCGTCTCCCAAGAAACGGGCGTTGAAATCGATGCGCCATCGTTTGATCCGGATGCAATTTCGGAATTTCAATTTGGTCTGAGCCATACAGCCAATTATGGCGTGCAAGCATCACAACTGATTTTTAGCGGGTCTTACCTTTTTGGGTTGAAAGCGTCTCAATTATTGGTTTCGAGCCGGGAACGAGGACAGCAGCGCACGGCGGATGAAGTGATGCAGCAGGTTGCTGAAGCCTATCACTTTATGTTGGCCGCTGAGGAAGGTTTGGTTTTGGCGAATGAAGCGCTTCGGCTTGTGAAATTCACCCGTGATGAGGTGGCTGCTTTGAATGAAGCGGGGTTTGCAGATGAACTCGCAGTGAACCAAATGGATTTGGCCATCAACGACTTGGAGGCCCAAGTCATGGTGTCGCAGGGTCAGATTACGATGTCAAAAGGATTGTTGCGATTCCAGATGGGGATTGAGCCGAATGCTCAATTGGAATTGACCGATGGAATGGAGGATTTGATGTCCAGCGGAAAAGAATTGGAATGGATGAGCCGCGATTTCGTGGCATCAGAAATTCCTGGGGTGCAGGAGCAAGAGCTTTTTTTGGGCTTGGCGGGATTGGATACCAAAAGCCAAATAGCGAGTGGTTGGCCGCAAGTTTCGGCGTTTTATACCAATCAAAATAATGCTCAGCGTGACGCTTTTGATTTCTTTCAAAAGAATCGCGAGTGGTATCCTGTGCAGTTGTGGGGGGTAAATTTCTCAATGCCGGTGTGGACTAGTTTTGGGGGCCGACAGCGGGTTGAGAAAAAGAAAATTGCGGAGGAGCGCGCACGCATCGCACTGAGCCAAGTTTCGCAGGCGGCGACAATCGAGCATGACAATGCTCGCGCAGCTTTTTCTGAAGCGATGGCGCTTTTGAACAACGCAACCAACGGCGAGCGACTTGCAGAGAAAATCTACATGCAATCAGAAGCTCGGTACAAAGAGGGCATGGTTTCCAGCTTTGACATGAATGATGCACGGAACCAATTGCTGGAGGCGAAGCTCCAAAAATTAACCAGTTCATTGGACTGGCTCAATGCACGGGTTGACCTTCAAAAAGCGCTATCGGCATTTGATTGAACACGGTCAGGAAAAATTGAAAGAAGAGAACGATGAATCGCATTTATAAAGAACGTATGAAAAGAGCATTGGGAATTCCCGTAATGATATTGGCGGTGACCTTGACGGGTTGCGGTTCATCTGAAACGGAAGCAGGAGAATCGAGTGAAAGCAATGAATCAGCCAAAGCATCAGGCTTGTTTAAGGTTGGAGTCACAAACATTTCACCCCAAGCGTTTACCCACCGATTTTCGGTTCAGGGCAATGTTGAAACAGATCGCAACGCACTGTTGACGACTGAATTTGGTGGCGCCATTGAAGAAGTAATGGTGCGCGAAGGTCAGCAGGTCTCTGAGGGCACACCTTTGGTCCGTGTCAATACTGACGTGATGCAACGTTCAGTTGCGGAATTGCAAACCCAACTTGAATTGGCGCAAGCCGTCTTTGAAAGGCAGGAACGTTTATGGGAGCAGAACATCGGTTCAGAAATTGAATTTTTGCAAGCCAAAACCCAACTCGAATCTCTCCAGAGATCGTTGCAAACACTGGAAGAACAAATGGAAATGGCAGTGATGCGCGCTCCTTTTGCGGGTGTGGTCGATCGCTGCCTCGCCAAAAGCGGAGAATTTGCAATCCCGGGCGCTCCCTTGGTTCGAATTGTTGACTTGAAGGACATGTACGTGCGAGCGAGCGTCAGTGATCATTACGCGGGCAAAGTATCAAAGGGAATGCCCGCTGAGGTCATCGTAAGCGGAGTCGATTCGATGCGCACGAAAGTTGGTCGTGTGGGCCAATTCATCAATCCAGCGAACCGCACCTTGGAGATTTCATTGCCCTTACCGGACGGCAACAAATTCCTGCCAAACATGTACGCAAGCGTTTGGTTGCAGGACCTCAGCCTTGATAGTGCCATGGTTTTGCCAAGCGCCTTGGTGCAACAAGACATCAATGGGGACGAGTTTGTCTATGTGGCAGAAGGCCAGGGCGATGCACGCATCGTTCGAAAAACTCTCATTGCATCGGGTATGGGTTCGGGCGATGACCTGCTCATCACTTCGGGCCTTTCGTTTGGAGACGATGTGATTTCCCGAGGCGCAAACCGCGTGGTGGAAGGGCAAGAAGTAAACCTCATAGCGGACTGATTTTATGGAGGACCAATCTCAAGACCAAAAGGCACGAGAGTTCGGACTGAGCTCTTGGAGTGTAAACAATGCCACTACGGTATTTGTGCTCGTGACCATCATCATCATTTCTGGGCTGTACAGCTACTTGACTGTTCCGAAAGAGAGTTTTCCGGAGGTCGTTATTCCGGAAGTGTTCATTGGAACGCCATACCCGGGGAACAGCCCTTCGAACATTGAAAAACTGATCACCCGTCCGCTCGAGAAGGAGATCAACACCATCACTGGCGTAGACGAAATCACCTCGACTTCCATACAAGGCTACAGTGCCGTGGATGTCAAGTTTGAATTTGATGTGACCTCGGACGAAGCATTGCGAAAGGTCAAAGATGCTGTAGATCGAGCAAAAGCCGATCCGGATTTCCCGGATGACTTACCGGCAGACCCCGATGTGTTTGCACTGAATTTTTCAGAGTTATTGCCGGTGATGAATGTCAACCTTTCAGGCGACTACAGCTTGGAGGAATTGAAGCGATATGCTGAAGCGCTCGAGGAGAAAATCGAAGAGCTTCCGGAGATATCCAAGGTGGATATTCGCGGAGTGATGGACAAGGAAGTGGAGGTGGTTGTAGACTACCTGCGTGCAGAGGCAATGCAGGTGAGTTTCAATGACATTTCAGGTGCGATTGCCCAGGAAAACATCACCATATCTGGAGGCGATTTACTCGTCGATAATTTCCGACGTTCGGTGCAAGTCGTGGGGGATTTTGAATCCATGGAAGACATCGAAAGCGTCATCGTTAAAAGCGAGAATGATGCACCTATTTACCTCCGAGATGTGGCAAGTGTTCGTTTTGTAGAGCAGGAAAAAACCAGCTATGCACGAGAGTATTTGCAGCCGGTGGTCTCCCTCGATATCATCAAGCGAGCGGGTGAAAACCTCATTGCAGCCTCAAACGGAATCAATGGAATCATTGCAGACGCGAAGGAGGTTTACTTGCCTGAGAACCTAACGGTGTCTATCACAAACGATCAGTCGGATCAAACCAGAACACAGGTGGATGAGCTGCAGAATTCCATCATTTTTGGGGTGTTGCTTGTGGTAGGCGTATTATTATTTTTCCTTGGACTTCGCAACGCATTGTTTGTAGGAGTGGCGATTCCGCTTTCGATGTTCATGAGTTTTATGATCTTAAGTGCATTGGGCATCACGTTCAATGTGATGGTTCTGTTTTCGCTTGTTTTGGCTTTGGGCATGTTGGTGGATAACGGAATTGTTGTGGTGGAGAACATCTACCGTTTGATGGACGAGGGGAAATCGTCCTTCGTAGCTGCGAAGCAAGGAGTGGGTGAAGTGGCGTGGCCGATTATCGCATCAACGGCGACGACGCTTGCAGCATTTTTACCGTTGGCGATTTGGCCGGGCCTCATTGGTGAATTCATGAAGTACTTGCCGATCACTCTGATGATCGTTTTGAGTTCATCTTTGTTTGTAGCGCTCGTAATCAACCCGGTGTTAACAGCCGCGTTTATGCGCGTCGGGGAGGATGGCGTGAGTAAGAAACGAGCCCACCGTGTCACGCTATCGTTACTCGTATTTGGAGGGATATTCCTCGTGTTGGGGGCGATGGCGTTTGGGAATATTCTACTCATCGCCGGGTTGTTGACCATCGCAAATGCGTATGTCTTGAATCCAGGCACATTGTTGTTTCAAAACCGATTCTTGCCGCGTTTGGAGCAGGGCTATGAGCGTTTCTTACGCTATGCATTGGACGGTCGCCGACCGTGGATGTTCTTCTTTGGAACAGCGGGTCTGATGGTGCTAGCCTTTGTATTGCTTGGAGCCTTTCCGCCCAAGGTTGAATTCTTTCCGAGCAACGAGCCTCAGTACCTGAACATTTTTATCACCAAACCGATCGGTACGGACATTGAAGAAACAAATCGTGTTACTCGTGAAATTGAAGAATTGGTCCTGGAGGTGATGAACGAGGAACGCTTTCAACGGCCCAATCCGGAGACGGGTGAGATGGAGGTGTACATCGCCAACTCCATCATTGGCCAAGTGGGCAATGGAACCAGTGACCCTCAGGAAGGACCATCGTTGGGAAACACCCCACACAAGGCTCGGATTGCGGTAAACTTTGTCAAATTCCAGGAACGTCGAGGACAATCAACACGGGATGTCTTGAGGTCGGTACGCGAGCGTTTGTCTGGTTACCCGGATGCTGAAATCATTGTTACTAAAAATTCAGATGGCCCACCTCAAGGCCCACCAATCAACATTGAAATTCGAGGGGATGATTATGACGATGTCTTGTTCACGGCCAATTCCATGCGCCAATACCTGCGCGAGTTGGATTTTGAAGGTGTGGAGGAGTTGAAAATTGATGTTGACAAACGCAAGCCAGAGCTTCCAATTACAATCGATCGAGAAAAAGCACGGCGTTATGGATTGTCCACACAAAACATCGGTTACACGATTCGAACGGCTCTGTTCGGAAGAGAAGTAAGCACGTTCAAAGACGGCGAAGATGACTATCCCATCAACGTCCGTTTTGAGGAATCATCCCGAAACAACGTCGATGCATTGATGAATCAAAAAGTGATTTTTCGAAGCGCTTCTGACGGTCAAATCAAGGAGGTGCCGATTTCTGCGGTGGCCACCGCAGAGCGAAGCACGACATTCAGCAGCGTGAAACGAAAGGACTTAGATCGCTTGATTACGCTGAGCTCCAATGTTTTGGAAGGCGCAAATGCGAACGAAATTGTTTTGGACATGCAGGAATCGCTGAAGGAGTTTAATGCGCCTCGTGGCGTTCAATTTGCCTTCACGGGTCAACAAGAGGAGCAAGCAAAGGAGCTGGCTTTCTTGTCGCAGGCGCTTTTGCTGGCGCTGTTTCTCATCATTCTCATCATTGTAGCTCAGTTCAATTCGATCACGACGCCATTCATCATAGGCTTCAGCGTGTTCTTCAGCTTAATTGGCGTTTTGCTTGGCTTGGTCATCTTCCAGATGGACTTCGTGATCATTATGACGATGATTGGCATCATATCACTTGCTGGTGTTGTGGTGAATAACGCGATCGTGTTGATTGATTACACGGACCTGATTCGTGAGCGAAAACGAAAAGAATTGGGCTCTGAAAAGCACTTGCCATTTGCAGAGGTTGAGGAATCCATCGTACAAGGTGGTCGAACGAGGCTGCGCCCTGTCTTGCTCACGGCCATCACTACGATTTTAGGTCTTTTGCCGCTGGCCATTGGCTTGAACATTGACTTTGTCACTTTGGTCACGGAGTATGATCCGCGCATCTACATTGGTGGTGATAACAATGTGTTTTGGAAACCGATGAGCTGGGCCATCATCTACGGCCTGACGTTTGCGACCTTCCTTACGTTGATCATTGTTCCGGTGATGTACTGGTGGATCAACAGAATGCTTTACAAGTACCGGTTGAAAGAGGCGGTGTAGTCGTTCAGCCGCCCCGCTGTTCGCGTTGTACGCGGCTCGGGATTCGGGTAAGGATTTCATAAGGGATTGTTCCTGAGGCAGCAGCGAAATCCTCGATGCTTTGTTCGGACCCAAACACTTCTACCTCGTCACCTTCTTGTGCGAGGGCGATGTCGGTTACGTCGACCATGACCATGTCCATGCAGACCTTTCCTACTACGGGAGCATGTTTGTGATGAATCACGACATTTCCTTGTCCGTTGGAAAGGTTGCGCGGAAAGCCATCGGCGTATCCAAGCGGCAAAGTTGCGATTCGACGCGTACGATCCGAGGCGTCCTCTAAGCCATAACCAACACCTTCTCCCGGGGGGACGGTGTGCAGCGAGGAAATCACGGTGTGAAAGCGCACAACGGGCTGCAATTCGAGGTCTTCATTTCCATCGAGCTGCACCCCAAAAAGGGCAATGCCGACTCGAACATAATCACCGCTGTGTTCCGGAAACCTCAAGAGTCCTGCGGAATTGAGCAGGTGCGTTTTGATTCGGGGTTGTATTTCTTGAAGCGTCTGTGCAATCGTCTCAAAGCGATTGATTTGCATGCGCGTGGCATCGTCTTGTTCGAGCCTGTCGGCACTCGCGAGGTGGCTGAAAACCGTTTTCACTTCCGTGCGTGAATCTGATACCAGCGCAGAGAGAATGGATGCCTCATCGCATCCGAACCCCAAACGATGCATGCCGGTATCAACTTTGAGGTGAATCGGCCAAGGTTGTCGCGTAACACCTTGTGCTAAAGCCTCGATGAAGTCTTCATGCTGCTGCAAACTATGAATGCACGGTTCCAATCGGTGCTGAATGAGTGAAGCAAATGTGGATGGCTCAGGATTGAGGACCATGATTCGAGAAACGACCCCGTGCTGACGCAACTCCACACCTTCTTCGGTGCAGGCCACAGCAAGCATACTTACGCCATGGAATTTCAACTGCCGGGCAATTGCCGGTCCGTTGGTTCCATAGCCGGATGCCTTGATCACGGCGATTAAATCTGTGGATGGACGCGCTTGCTCGCGCACAAATGTTCGGATTTGGCGAAGGTTGTGGGCCAGAGCTGTCAGATTCAATTCCAACCGAACTGAGTGACTGCGGTGCATAAGCGTGGGGATTAACCGTTCGAATTGCTCGGACCTTGCGCCTTTGATCAAGGTGTTTTTGCCTTGAAAAATCAAGGGGTTCGAGGCCAGTAATTCGAGGGCCTCTTCGACACTTGCGAGGGCCGTTTCCTCCGGTAAAACGAGCGACTCAAAAGACGGTCCAATCAGCCAAACGGGATCCATACCGTTGCTTCTGATCAATGAAACAACTTGTTGAGCGCCTTCCATGTCCATGCCGGGGACTTCCCCAATGATGGCAGCGGTTTCGAATGCACCAGGCAGCCGATTCAAGTCTTGAACGGCCAATTGAAGAGCGTCCCAATCGTTGGTGTAAGCATCAGAAATCAACCAAGATCCGTCTGCTTTTTGAAGCCTTTGCATGCGGTGGTCCAGGTCTTGAAAATGCATGAGGCCGTCGCGAATGTGTGCTTCATCCAGCCCCCATTCTAGGGCAAAAAGGGCTGCCGTCATGGCGTTTCGGTATCCAGCTTCATCGGTGAAAGGCAAATGCCAGACGGATTCGATTCCGTTCCAAGCGACGGAAACACTCCGTCCATGAACATTCACTTGGCTGTTCACACGCAGCGTGTCTTCAGCCGTTTCTCCCCAAGTTTTGATAGGCACGCCTCGATCGGTGAGCAATTCCCTGGCCTGGTTGAGTTGACCAGGCATGACGACCCAGCGACACCCTTCAAACAGTTGAACTTTCTCTCTCGCAAGCGCTTCAACATCGGGGAAGTTTTGCACGTGTGCGTTTCCGATGTGCGTCAGTATGCCGTGCGTCGGCTGAATGGTGTGCCAGTGACGTTTCATTTCATCGGGCTCTGAGATTCCAGCTTCGATGAATGCAATATCGTGTTCCGGCAAAAGGTCACCCAGCGCCAGCGGTACGCCCACTTGGCTATTGTAGCTGCGCGGATTTCCGCATGCATTGTGGTCTTTGGCAAAGAGCTGCATCAGCCACTCTTTTACGGTTGTTTTGCCATTGCTTCCTGTAATGCCAATGGTTGGAATGTCACATTTAATTCTCCAATGGCGCGCAAAGTTTTGCCATGCATGCAGCGAATTCGAAGCGATTAAAATGTCCGAATCGGGCAAATGGGGCAGTTGCATACTTTCTTCCACGATGAAGTGCCGAGCACCCATGCCATGCGCCGATTCCAGATAATCGTGCCCATTGTGCCAGATGCCTCGGATGGCGATGAAGAGTGTTTCTTGGGCAGCAGCGAATGGGAGTTGACGGGAGTCTTGCGTTGCGCGCAGGCTGTCGTTGCTATTTGCTTCTTGGCGCGATTGATGCAGCTTGAAATCATCAAGCTGAGACACATGGTTCAACCAATTTTTCCAGTCGCCGACGGTCATTGTTTATTTTCCTCGTTGCGTGCGGCCACAAAAGCTTGTCGGGTCAATGGGATGTAACGGTCTTTCTCACCGATTTCAACCGTGTTTTCGCCCCCCGCAATCCGATGGGAAAAGTGTGCTGGACGACCCGTTTCCATGCAAACGGCGTGTAGTTTGGTGACTTCTTCGGCTAAGCAGAGCAGCTCTGGCATGCACCCGAAAGGTTTGGCGGTGAAATCCAAATCCAATCCCGCTGCAATCACGCGAATGCCTTGGTCAGCCAATTTCATGCAGGTCTCGGGCAAGGCGTCGTCAAAAAATTGAACTTCATCGATGGCAATGACTGTGATGGGGCGAGCTTGGCTACCGAGGTAATTCAAGATTTCTGCGCTGTTTTTAACAGTGATGGAAGGCAGAGCATTGGAGTCGTGAGAGGTTACTGCTTCTTTTTTGTATCGGGTGTCTGTGGCGGGTTTGAAGATCACGGTGGGTTGATGCGCAATTTGAGCGCGCCTTACGCGTCGGAGCAGTTCTTCGGTTTTCCCCGAGAACATCGGGCCGCATATAATTTCAATGCGGCCTTCGCCGAGGCCAGTGTGTTGCAGGGGAGAATGTTCTTCGTGTGGGACCATCATGATAGTGCTCGAAATTACTTCAGGCATTACTTTGCAACCTCATGGAGTCCATGCAATTTTTTCAAATGACAAAATATTCGACGAATCGGGAGGTGTTGCAGGCGTTATTCGCTTGTTTTTTGATTGTTTTTACAGGGTGCACCCGAACAGCTGGCGAGGGCGGTTCCACCACCATTAGAGGCAATGTGGAGCTTGAGCAGCGCATTGTGATCACCAATCCGTTGAGCGCTACGGTTGTTCCTGCGATTGACGAAGACGTTTACATCATATACGGAGATCGCGTTGGACCCGACGATCGCGTGCGCACGAATTATGATGGTGATTTCGCCTTTTATGGATTGCGCCCCGGGGATTATACAATTTACGTTTACAGCGAGGACACGATGCCCACGAGTAATAACGCACCGGATGTCGCAATCATTCGGAAAGTCACCATTGAGAAGGGCGATGAGACGTTGGAAATGGACACATTGCGCATTTACAAGGACGTTTAATTGATGCGCAAGGCCCTCATTTTCATGGTTTTTCTGGTTGGATTGGGGACTGTGCAGGCCCAGTACACCGACGCAGGAGCTTGGGTCGGTGTATCGGTTGACCAAAAAGTAGCCAAGGATTGGAGTTGGTCTTTGAAATGGGAGAATCGTTGGGCCATGGGAGGCACACGGCATGATCGCGGTTTTATGAACGCGGGCGTTGCTTACCGATTGAATAAGATGTGGCGTGTTGGAGCTCAGCACCGTTGGATTGAAAAACAACGCGTTGGCGGTTTTTACGAATCGGCCCGTCGTTTTGCTTTTCGACTGGACGGAAAAGCAAAAGGTGAATCAGGCGGATGGAAATGGCGATTGATGACGACCAAAGCCTGGAATCCGTCGCACAACAATGAAGGTGCAGTGCCCACAGAAGATTTGGTTCAGCGCTTCCGTCTCGGATATTCAAAGGAGTTAATCGATCGATTGACCTTGGTGCCGACTTACGAGTTTTTTGCAAAAGACATCGAGTCGGGTTCTGCGGCATGGAGCGGGCGTCTTCAAGTCCAATTGAGGTGGGAAATGAATCAGCATTTGAGGTTTAGCACAGCTTATGTGTGGTCCGATGAATGGCATACAAATGATCCTTGGTCCGAACATGTTTTACGCTTTAATATCAATTGGCGTCTGTCGGATTTCAAGGCGCGCAAGAGAAATAAATCGGTACCTCCTTCACGCGTTTATTCAGCACAAGGACAGCGATGGTCACCACGGCGACAAAACTTCGGCCAATGCACTGCGGAGCAGGTATACGTCTCTGAAGTTCACCCCAAGGGAAAACCAGCGGATTTCATTGAATTGTGCAATGCCGGGTCCAGCCCTTGCGACCTGAGCGGTTTTTCATTGACCGATGATTCGAATCAGGAAGGATTGGTTTTTGGCAAAACCATCTTACCTCCAGGAGGTTGCTGGTTGGGATACGAAGGAGGCAAGGGTTCGTTTTCTTTCGGGATTTCTGCGAAAGCAGAAACAATTTATTTGAAAAATGCATCGGGACAGGTTCGGTTTTGGGAGGTCATGCTTGAAGACGACAAAACCTCTATATCCTTTGATTTTGCTGGTAATTCTAGGTTTTCGGCTCCCTCTCCGGGTCGAGTAGAGGCCAAGGACGCAATGGACTAATCATTTTTGTCCACAAGATGTCTTGGGTTGTAAACATCCGTTTGCTATCTTCGCACCCCCAATTTTGGGGAGAATTCGAACATTCAAAACACTGAGCTGTGGATACTTTGAGCTACAAAACCCGCTCCATCAATAAGGAGAACGCCGACAAGAAGTGGTTGCTCGTTGATGCTGAAGGCCAAACTTTGGGCCGATTGGCATCCGAAGTCGCGAAGCGTTTGCGCGGAAAGCACAAGCCGAATTTTACACCACACGCAGACTGCGGTGACTTTGTAATTGTTGTCAATGCAGAGAAAGTGGTTTTGACGGGCAATAAGTGGGAGCAGAAGGAATACATCCGTTATACGGGTTACCCCGGTGGTCAGCGAAAGCGCACGGCGATTGAGCAATTGAAGCGCAAGCCCTTTGCTTTGGTCGAAGACGCTGTTCGTGGCATGTTGCCTAAAAACACACTCGGAAGAGAGATTTTCCGAAACTTGCACGTCTTCGTGGGTCCTGACCACAAACATGAAGCTCAGCAACCACAGGAATTCAAATTGAACGCTTGATTCAAGCTTGATCATCACATCGAATGGAAGTCATCAATACATCTGGCCGAAGAAAGACCGCAGTAGCGCGTTTGTACTTGAAGCCCGGAAAGGGAAACGTCACCGTCAACAAGCGTGATGTTGCCACATATTTCAGCACATCTGTGTTGCAGTACAAAATCAATCAGCCTTTCATGCTGACCGAAACAACAGGTCAATATGATGTTCAAGTGAACGTGGACGGAGGAGGAATCACAGGGCAAGCGGAAGCGGTCCGATTGGCCATTTCCAAAGCGTTGATTGAAATCAATCCAGAGTGGAAGCCAGTTTTGAAGCAAGTCGGCCTCACGACGCGTGACCCACGGATGGTTGAACGTAAGAAATTTGGTCAAAAGAAAGCGCGGAAGAAGTCTCAATTCTCAAAGCGTTAATCACCCAACAGAACATTATTATTTGTTTAGCATCCAAATTCGATGGACTCGCGACCGACGCGGCTACCATCGGATTGCTTAAACCAGGAAAGTAAACATGGAAAAGACAACATTCGAGCAAATGCTCCAAGCCGGAGTTCATTTCGGCCACCTCAAGCGCAAGTGGAATCCACACATGGCGCCCTATATTTTCACTGAGAAGAAGGGCATTCACATCATTGATTTGCATAAAACAGCCGTGAAGCTGGACGAGGCAGCAGCGGCAATGAAGCAAATCGCAAAAAGTGGGAAGAAAATCCTCTTTGTCGCGACAAAGAAACAAGCGAAAGAAATCGTAGCGGAGCGGGTGAAAGCGGTGGGCATGCCATACGTTACCGAGCGTTGGTCTGGAGGAATGTTGACAAACTTTGCGACCATTCGCAAGGGGGTGCGTAAGATGTCTCAAATCGACAAGATGGAGCAGGATGGTACATTGAACACGATGTCCAAACGTGAGCGCCTCCAGGTGAGCCGCCAGCGTGCGAAGTTGGAAAAGAACCTTGGTTCGATTTCTGATCTAACACGGATTCCATCGGCAATTTTCATTGTAGACGTGGTGAAGGAAAACATTGCGCTTGCGGAGGCTCAGAAATTGGGCATCCCTGTTTTTGCAATGGTCGATACCAACTCAGACCCACGACCAGTGGACTTCCCAATTCCAGCAAATGACGACGCAAGTCGTTCCATTGGTTTGGTTTTGGATGTTTTGGTTCAAGCTGTAGCGGAAGGCCTCCAGGACCGCAAAACAGATAAGGACCAAGCAGACGCACAGGCAGCAGCAAAAAAGGCGAAAGCTGAAGCTGCGAAAGCTGAAACAGAGGTGAAGGAAGAGGCTCCGGCGGAGGCTCCTGCAGCTGCTGAAGAAGCC
>DCPZ01000092.1:20606-59349 GCA_002323795.1 Flavobacteriales bacterium UBA1531
CTGCTGAAGAAGCCAAAGCAGAAGACAAGGCTGACGAAAAGAAGGCCTAACCCTTTTTTGATTTAGAAACCGCGACGGACGCAATGACCGTTGCAAATAACATTTCATATGAGCATTACAGCCGCAGAAGTGAACAAGCTCCGCAAGCACACGGGAGCAGGTATGATGGATTGCAAAAAAGCCCTAACAGAAGCAGAAGGCGATTTTGATAAAGCCATTGAAATCCTTCGTTTGAAGGGACAAAAAGTTGCTGCGAAGCGCGGCGACCGTGAAACAGGTGAAGGAGCGATTTTGGCAAGCACGAACGCGGCGGGCAATTTCGGAGCATTGATTGCTTTGAACTGCGAGACTGACTTCGTAGCAAAAAATGATGAATTCGTAGCCGTGGCTCAGAAGATTTTAGATGTTGCTTTGAATGGCAGCCTCACAGCAAAGGATGAGCTTTTAAGCCAAACCTTTCCAGGTGAGAGCATTACCATCGCTGAAAAAATTACTGAGCAAATTGGAAAGATTGGAGAGAAGATTGAAATTGGTTCATTCGATACGCTAGAAGGTGCGAGCGTTTCAGCTTACATCCACCCTGGAAATCGCCTCGCGTCTTTGGTTGCGTTTGATGGCAACGTTGGAGAAGGCGGACGCGACGTAGCGATGCAAGCCGCTGCAATGGCACCTGTGGCCTTAGATGAATCTACGATTCCTGCAGACCTCATTGAAAAGGAGCGCGGAATTGGTAAGGAGCTTGCCATTCAAGAAGGTAAGCCGGAAGAAATGGCCGAAAAGATTGCTGAAGGGCGATTGAAGAAATGGTTCAAGGAATCAACATTGGTCAATCAAGCCTTCATCAAGAATGGAAAGATAAATGTGGCCCAGTACGTTGACTCGTTGAGCAGCGGCTCGAAAGCAACAGGATTCTGCCGATCAGCACTCGACTAATCATTGAATTGGCAACAGATTTTGAGAAGGGCAATCCGAAAGGAGTGCCCTTTCTTTTTTTTCTGTTCTCCACTTGAAGGAATATTCGGATATTCGTACCAGCAATGAAGTACAAAAGAATTCTCCTGAAGCTGAGTGGTGAGGCCCTCATGGGCCAAAAGCAGTTTGGCATCGACAATGATCGACTGAAGCAATACGCGGAAGAAATCAAAACGGTAGTGGACGCAGGGCTGGAAGTTGCCATCGTCATCGGTGGAGGCAACATTTTTCGCGGTGTCCAAGCAGAGGAAGGAGGAATGGAGCGGACCCAAGGGGATTACATGGGAATGCTTGCGACAGTCATCAACTCCATGGCTTTGCAGAGTGCTATGGAGAGCGCAGGGATTGACACACGGTTGCAATCAGCCATTGAACTGAAGCAAATTGCCGAGCCATTCATTCGCCGCAGAGCGGTGCGCCATTTGGAAAAAGGTCGGGTGGTCATTTTTGGTGGTGGAACGGGGAATCCATTTTTTACCACCGATTCTGCAGCGTCGTTGCGTGCCATTGAGATTGATGCAGACGTGATTTTGAAAGGAACCCGCGTGGATGGCATTTACAGTGCAGATCCAGAAAAGGACCCGAATGCCTTGAAATACGATACGATTAGTTTTGACGAAGTGTACTCGAAGGGCCTTAAGGTGATGGACCTGACGGCGATTACATTGTGCAACGAAAACAACCTTCCCATCGTTGTTTTTGACATGAACAAATCAGGCAACCTCAAGCGCTTGATTTCAGGCGAAGATGTAGGTACTTTGGTGAATCAATAATGGCAAGGTCATGACAGAGGAAATTCAAATGGCATTGGACATGGCTCGTGAATCCATGGACAAAGCAATCAGACACATGGAGGCAGAGCTTCAAAAGATTCGCGCAGGAAAGGCGCATCCAGCGATGCTGGATAGCGTTAAGGTTGAATACTATGGTTCGATGACTCCATTGAGTCAAGTGTCCAATGTCAATTCGGCAGATGCACGCACATTGACAGTTCAAGTTTGGGAGAAAGACATGCTCGATCCGGTAGCGACCGCCATTATCAATGCCAATTTGGGATTGAATCCTATGAACAATGGAGAGTCCATTCTCATCAACATTCCGCCACTGACTGAGGAACGCCGCCGGGATCTTACCAAGCGCGCCCGATCGGAAGGTGAGCATGCTCGAGTCTCGGTACGAAACGCCCGAAAGGAAGCGAATGATTTCGTCAAGTCAGCCAAATCGGATGGCTTGAGTGAAGACTTGGCCAAAGACGGTGAATCAGAGGTTCAAAGGCTCACTGATCAATTCATCAAGAAGATTGACGAAGTGCTCTCAGCTAAGGAAGCAGACATCATGACCGTCTGACGGCCCTCTCTTTGACGTTTCTCAGACCTTAAATTCACGAGCCAAAACTCGGGCCTCTGCATCAGAAGCAATCAACACGTCCAAATCGGGCTTTTCCTGCCAACTGACGGAAGCCAGTGCATGCTCCAACACATCGGTCATTCCTGTGAATGAAACCTCATCGTTGAGGAAACGCGAGACAGCAATTTCATTAGCGGCATTCAAAACTGCGGCAGAGTTCCCCCCTTTGTTTCCAGCGTCAAATGCCAATTGTAAGTTGCGAAACGCCTTCAAATCAGGCTGTTCAAATGTGAGTTGCGGATAGTTCGTGAAGCTGAATCGCTCGAATGAATTTGGCAGTCGTTGAGGGTAGCCTAGGGCATACTGAATGGGTAACTTCATGTCCGGAAGACCCAACTGTGCTTTAATGGATCCGTCTTCAAATTGAACGCAGCTATGGATGATGCTCTGCGGATGCACCACTACCTCGACTTGGTCCATGCGCAAATCAAACAACCACTTGGCCTCAATGACCTCTAAACCCTTGTTCATCATGGATGCACTGTCGATGGTGATTTTGGCACCCATGTCCCAGTTGGGATGTTTCAGCGCTTGGGCTTTTGTGACTTCTTCCAAATCGGAGCGATTCATTCCGCGAAAAGGACCACCGGACGCCGTGAGAATGATCTTCTCAATGGGGTTAAGTACTTCACCGGCCAGGCATTGGTAAATGGCGCTGTGCTCTGAGTCTACGGGGTGAATATCGACGCCGGCTTTTCGAGCGGCAGCCATGACCAGTTCGCCAGCTACCACCAGCGTTTCTTTGTTTGCAAGCGCAATGTTTTTTTTTGCTGCAATGGCTCTCAGTGTTGGGCGTAATCCGGCGGCCCCGACCAGAGCGGTCAAGACCATATCTACGCCTTCCATTTCGACCACTTGTTCTAGTGCTTCTGGGCCTGCGTATACCTTGATGCCTTCATCAAACAAAGTGCCATTGACCTCTTGAAAAAGTTCGGATTGCCCAATGACGACAGCATTAGGTCTAAACTCGAGGGCTTGTTCGATGAGTAGTTTCGAATTGCGATGTGCCGATAAAACTTCAACGTGGAGGCGTTCGTTTTGTTCACGAATCACATCAAGGGCTTGCGTTCCGATCGAACCAGTGCTTCCCAAAATCGCAATGCCTCGCGTGTTATTTGTGTCACTCACAGGAATCCAAGTTCGAGTTTAGCTTCTTCACTCATCATGTCTTGGGTCCAGGGCGGTTCAAATACAATGTTGACTTTTGCTCCTGCAGCACCTTCTATTTTCCCAACTTTTTCCTCGACATCGGCGGGAAGACTCTCGGCAACGGGACAATTGGGCGAAGTCAAGGTCATTTCAATGTGTACGAAGCCATCCTCCATAATTTTGACTTCATAGATAAGGCCAAGCTCATAAATATCGACTGGAATTTCAGGATCGAAAATGGATTTGAGCACGTCAATGACTGTGGACTGTGGAAAGGGAGCGGACATGATGTTTTTGATTAATGCGAAGGGTTAAACCAACCCTCTACTTCTTCAATAGAAAGTGCGGGTAAGTTCAATTTGTTCTTTTTGCGGAATCCGTTCAGTTTTTCACGTAGTCCGGATGGCTTGAGGCCCTCCAATGCGGCAGGGGATTCATAACCGGCAGCAATGACGTGGTGCACCCATAATTCGGAGATTCCCAAGCTTTGAAGGCCAGCTGCGTCGGGACCCGAATCAAAGGTTTCTGGTCGCATTTGAGGGAATAGTAGTACCTCTTGAATTGACGTTTGATTTGTGAGCATCATGACCAAACGATCGATGCCAATCCCGATCCCACTTGTAGGGGGCATGCCATATTCAAGCGCACGCAGGAAATCTTGGTCTATGAACATTGCTTCGTCGTCGCCACGTTCACCGAGTGACAATTGCTCTTCAAAACGTTGACGCTGGTCATCGGGATCGTTCAGTTCGCTGTATGCATTTGCGACCTCCGTGCCATTGATCATGAGCTCGAACCGTTCCGTGTAATGAGGATTGTCGCGATGAACTTTGGTCAAAGGAGACATTTCAACGGGGTAATCCATGATGAACGTCGGCTGAACGAAATGATGTTCGCATTTTTCTCCGAAGAGCTCATCGATTAACTTCCCTTTGCCCATTGAAGCGTCAGTTTCGAGCCCTACGCTTTCACAAGCGGCCCGAAGCTGTTCTTCATTCTTTCCATCGATGTCGATGCCGGTGTGCGTTTTGATGGCGTCGCGCATGCTCACCCGATGGTAGGGCGGAGCAAAATCAATGTCTACGCCGTTCAAGTTGGCCTTGGTGTCCCCGTGAACAGCCTGACAAATGTTGGCCAGCAGTTGCTCTGTGGTTTGCATCATCCAGTGGTAATCTTTGTACGCGACGTACAATTCGAGGACCGTGAATTCTGGATTGTGGGTGCGGTCCATGCCTTCGTTTCGAAAGTTCCGAGAGAATTCAAACACCCCTTCAAAGCCTCCGACGATGAGTCTTTTTAAGTACAGTTCATTTGCAATTCGCAAGTAAAGCGAGCTGTCCAATGCATTGTGATGCGTAATGAATGGCCGCGCTGCTGCACCGCCTGGAATGGTTTGAAGCACGGGCGTATCAACTTCCAACCAGCCTTGTTGATCAAACGAATCACGGATGGTGCGAATGATTTGAGACCGAGCTTCGAAGGTTTTTTTCACCTCGGGATTCACCACCAAATCGACATAGCGCATGCGGTAGCGCAATTCAGGATCTGTGAAGGCATCGTGCACTTTACCCTCCTCGTCAACTTTGACAGAGGGCAGTGGCTTGAGGGATTTTGACAGCACAGTCAATGTTTTCACCTTGACGCTTTGTTCTCCTGTTTTTGTTGTGAACGTGGTGCCTTGGACTCCAATGAAGTCTCCGCGATCGAGGAGCTTTTTGAAGACGTCATTGTACATTGACTTGTCTTCTCCAGGACACATTTCGTCCCTATTGAAATACAGTTGTGCGGTGCCTTCGCTGTCTTGCAATACGGCGAATGAAGCCTTTCCCATGATTCGGCGATTCATCAGACGTCCGGCCAATGTGACTTCCATGCCATCTTCAAAGCCTTCGGCCAAGGCAATTGACCTGTGGGATGCCACAAATTCTGCCGCTGGATATGGCTCGATGCCCAACTTGCGCAGTGTCGCCAATGAATCGCGCCTTACGCGCTCTTGTTCCGATCGTTGCATGACGCAAAGTTACATCGTGAAAACCGCATCACGACGCTTGTTTTTAACTCTAGCGATTAGCTTTGCACTGATTCATAAAGCATCATTTTCCATGCGCACGACTCTCTCTGTTGTTTTCACTTTGGGTTTGATCGGCAGTCACCTGGCTTCCGCCGCTGAACCTGTTGTAACTGATTCAAGTCAAACCACAATTGCTTTGTCAGAAGCAGCTGTTTTGGGCGTTGGCTTTGATGCGTTGCCCTTACTTGCTTCACCGAAGTCAGCGACGGTTCTGATGCCTACTGAATGGCGGGGGAACGCTTCGATTAGCGAAGCCTTAGAATTTGTCCCTGGCATAGATGTGCGGACTCGCGGGGCATGGGGAGTCCAAACAGACATCAGCATCCGAGGAGGATCCTTCGAGCAAACAGCGCTGCGCATCGACGGCGCGCGTTGGTCAGCGCCTCATACAGGCCATCACCTCATGAATATTCCCATTGACCCCGAAGATTTAGGACATGTCGAGGTTGTTCGCTCGGGCTCGGGGCCTTTGGCGGGGATAGGGGCTTTTGCTGGAGGCATTGTAATGGAGACTGCTGTTGAGGAGACAGGATCGAAAGCGAGTGTTTCGGCAGAATTGGGCAGTTTTAACTGGACTCGATTGCGGGGGAATGCCCAATTTTCTGCGGGAAAAATGCGCCATAGCTTCAGTTTGTCTCAAGCAAAAACGGATGGTTACATTGACAACTCCGACATGGAAATCAATCGGTTTTTCTGGGGCGCACGGAGCCAAAGAGGACTGAGCCAGTGGAAGTCGCTGTTTGCAGTAGAATCCAAATCCTTTGGTGCACAGACCTTTTATTCTTCCGCTTTTCCCAATCAACATGAGGAAACCATCGCAGCTGTTGCACAATTGTCTTGGTCTCGTCAGAAGGGCAATTGGAAGGCTTCAGCAGCTTGGCATGTGCGAGCGCACAGCGATCGATTTGAATTGTATCGAGAAGAAGCGGGTTGGTATGAGTTGACGGATGATGGCCTTTATGTGGCGCCTTCGCTTTTTGCAACCCCTGATACGGCGGCAGGATGGTATCAAGGTGCCAATTTGCACCGATCGCTTGTGGGCGCTGTAAATGGTCAGCTCAGTTGGTTGGGGGACGCAGTGAAGTGGACGGCAGCTGTGGATGCTCGATCTGAGGCGATTTACAGCAATCGACTTGGACAGCTGGTGGATTCAAATGCGGTGTATGCGTTTGAGGACGATAGGCTGAACATTGACGCTTACGTCTCTGGAAAATACTTTGGCATGGGAGACCGTTTGGCGTTTACCGCAACGATGGCGGTGAATGAGAACAGTCGATTTGGGAGCTCTTTGCTTCCTGCCTTGAATGCGCGAATGGCTTTTGGAACAGGCGACCAAGTGGTGGTCTTCGGTTCAGCGGGACGTTCGGTGCGCCATCCCTCTTTCACGGATTTGTATTACACACTGGGAGGTGCAGTAGGCAGTGAGGACTTGAAATCGGAATATGCAGATCAAGGAGAAATCGGAGCCCGATGGAACATTTCAACGCCACAATCGCCCCATCAATTTTCCATTGAAACAACCCGATTCATTCGTCAAGGTCGCGATTTGATTGATTGGATTCGGCGTGATGGGAGTGATCTTTACGAGGCGACGAATGTTGATGAGGTTGACTTTTTTGGAGGAGATGTTTCCTTGCTATATCAAAGTGCCGAGATCAATGGTCAGTGGCATGTCCAATCAGCGCGCATCGGGGCTTCATGGCTGGAAGCAAATCGCATCGCCACGGGCTTTACTTCGAATTATGTCTTTGACTACATGCGCAATAAGTACGACGTCTTGGTGAACTTCGGCGCGGCGGGACCATTGGATTTATCGGTTCGAAGCAGCGCTCAAACCCGCAACGTAAAATCGGTTGTGTCCGACGCATTGTTCACGCACCTATGGGGCGTTGATTTAAACTTTGAAGGCAACGATGGTGCATCCTTGCGCTGGAGAGGGAGTGTTCGGATGGATAACATCTTTGACGTGCAGTTTGCTGATCTTGGCCAGGTCATACAACCGGGGCGAATGGTGCGATTTGGCCTTACCTTTGAGTGGGTCGACTGAATTACTCGCCTAGGAAAAGAGCCAACCGAGAATGGAACAGATGAGAGCACTGATTTCCGGATTTCCGGATCAAATGAAAGATGCATGGCGCATCGCCGGAGAAACGCCGTTGGACTGGAAGGGTTGGAACCCTTCAAGTGCATTGATTTTGGGAATGGGAGGAAGTGGAATCAGTGGTGCCATTGCCTCTAAAATGCTTGCGAATTCTAGTCCAGCATGCATACAAGCCAACTCGGATTATACCATCCCGGCATGGGTTGGAAGCGACACCCTGGTGTTGGTCTGCAGCTACTCTGGAAATACCGAGGAAACGCTCATGGCTTTGGATGTAGCTGTTGAAAAAAATGCGAGAATTGCCGCGATAACATCAGGAGGAGAGCTCGGGAAGCGATGCGACGAGCACGGCTGGCCTTCGGTTCGTTTTCCAGGCGGTCAACCGCCCCGATCTCAATTTGGATATGCATTCACCTCTGTGATGCATGTGCTTCATTCAGTGGGGTTGGTTCCTGATGCGTTGCACGCGGCCTTTGGGGAAGTTGCCTCGCACCTCGAGGCGAATCAGGCCAACGCAATCGATCGCGCTACAGCGCTCTTAGAGGTTGTGGATGGTCGCCGCATCATGCTTTACTCCGATGCAGCCCAAGAAGGATTGATCATCCGATGGAGGCAGCAGCTGAATGAAAACAGCAAAACGCTTTGCAACCATCATGTCTTCCCAGAGATGAATCACAATGAGTTGGTCGGCTGGGAAAGCGGTGGCGATCAAGAAGTGGTCTTGGTCATCCAAACTCCCGAAGATCATCCGCGAACGCGTGCTAGGATGGACGTTTGCATGGAAATTTTTCGAAATCAAGGAGCAGATGTTGTGGTCGTTGAAGGCGACGGATCCAATGAGATTTTACGTTTCTTCGACTTGGTGCACCTCGGCGACTGGTTGAGCTTGCTCTTGGCGGAACGCTTGGGATGGGATCCGGTCGACATCAAGAACATTGATCACCTCAAGGACGCCCTTTCGAAGGTGAACTGATTTTTGATGAAACCGCGTGTTCATTTTCTATCGTTGGGTCGGGCGTCATACGCACCTGTTTGGAAGCAACAAGAGAATCTGATGCAATCCATCGTGCAGCGGAAGATTGCACGCAAGAAAGCGGGACTTTCCGAACGTGAGCGATCGGAGGATCCAGAATTGGATTTGCCGATGAGCCACTTGTTGTTTGTAGAGCATCCGCACGTTTTAACCCTTGGAAAATCAGGAGACCCCGAAAATGTTGTGGTTACTCCAGCACGATTGAAAGAATTGGGTGTCGAATACTTTCCCATCAACCGAGGAGGAGACATTACATACCATGGCCCGGGACAGCTGGTGGGCTATCCCATTTTGGATTTGGATCAATTTTACACTGACATTGGCAAGTTTATGCGGATGTTGGAAGAGGCAATCATTCTTACGTGTGCAGATTATGGTGTAGAAGCCGGACGCATCGAAGGTCTGACGGGTGTTTGGATTGATGCAGACCAAGGCATGAGTGCGCGTAAAATCGCGGCACTCGGCGTCAAATGTTCTCGTTGGGTAACCATGCACGGATTTGCCTTTAATGTGAATACGGATTTGGATTTTTTCAACCTCATTGTCCCTTGTGGAATCGATGACAGAGGGGTCACTTCGCTGGCAAAAGAATGCGGGAAGGAAATCAATGAGAAGGAAGTCTCCGATCGCTTGATTGGTCACCTCGGTGTGCTTTTCGATTGGAATTTGATTTCTGTGGACTGAAACCGTCGAATTTTACTGACCTTAGTGAAAATTCGGAACATGAAAACGACGCGTACAATCCTGACTATCGTTGCAGTGCTCGTGGCCTTGAGTTACATCACAAACCACGGTTACATATGGGGAGGCCTTTTGGAAACATACGCGCGCGGTTGGAACAACTCAAACATAGACGACATTGAATTTCGGGACTTGAGAACGATTTCTGCTCCTGACAGCGCGTCACCATGGATTGATAAGAGAAATTCAGGTCTGGAATTTTCCGAAGATGACTTGGCTTGGCACGAGGAATACATGTCGGCGAGTTTTTTAGTTCTGCGAGGAGATACACTGCTCTTCGAACAATATTGGCAAGGCCACGATCACACGACTGTCACCAATTCATTTTCGGCGTGCAAGTCAATTGTAGCATTGGCGGTTGGCTTGGCCGTATCCGATGATAAAGTCAATGTAGAGGATGAATTGGCTGACTATCTGCCTCGCTTTGCGGGTGACGGAGGTCGGGGCCTAACAGTGCAACAGGCGCTTCAAATGCGATCTCACATTCAATTTGGCGAAGACTACGCCAATCCATTTGGTTTTATGGCAAAAGCGTACTACCGGGACAATATGCAGGAATTGATCGAACCATTTCGGGTTCCAGAGGTGCCGGGTTCGAAATGGAAATATGAAGGTGGAAATACCATGCTGTTGGGAGAATTGATTGCGGGTTTGGACGAAGGATCCTTGAGTTATTGGGTGGAGAACCGACTATGGAATCCAATGGGTGCTGAGCATGATGCGTTTTGGGCGTTGGACGCGCCTGACGATGAGGGTGGAATCGAACGATGTTTTGCTGCCTATTACGCGACATCCCGAGATTTTGCTCGGTTTGGGAAGCTGATCAATCACCAAGGGAACTGGAATGGACAACAATTGATTGACTCAGCGTTTATGGCTGAAATGGTTGCTCCGATTGCCGAGATTTCGAACGAATGTGATGCCGAGCACTATGGATATCAAATCTGGCTGGGAGAAATGGAATCGGGCATGCCGTTCAGTTGCATGGAAGGATTGCGGGGTCAGATGGTCATTTCCGTGCCTGAATTGGATGTGGTGGTGGTGCGCACAGGTTATGATAAAGACAAGCGAAAAGAGGGCCCATTGCCGTCAGACATTCTTCGTGTATTGAACATGGGCCTCCGATTGATCGGGGCCTAAAGCTTTGAAAATCAAATGTAAACTGACAATGTCCGGCAGTAAATCGAACGTTTTGATTCCCAAAGGGATTCATTGATTTGTGGCAAGCAGGAATAAAGATGAATCAAAACAATCAACCCATTCGATGTCTCGTTGTCGATGATGAGATGCACGCGCGACAGGCCATTTGCCGTCAAATCGAGAAGCATTGTCCGCACTTTCAAATCATCCAGACGGCGAGCAGTGCTTCCGAGGCGTACCAACTGATTAAAGACCTTACGCCGGAGGTGGTCTTTTTGGACATCCAAATGCCACACGAATCAGGACTGGAATTGTTGGACAGATTCAAGGAGCGTTCTTTCTATGTCGTCTTTTGTACCACATACCATGAGTATGCTGTAGAAGCATTGCGGAAGCGAGCGTTCGATTATTTACTCAAGCCCGTCGATGGAAAAGACCTCATAGCGTGCGCAAAGCAAATTACCCACAAATTACGGGTTCAACCGGAAGATGATGTGCCCAAACCGGGAGGGCGTCGGGTAGAGCTGATTACGTCGGGTCAGCGTCATTTTGTGCGGCATGCAGACATTTTGTACGTGGAAGCATCCGGCAGTTATTCTACGCTTTACTTGGAATCGGGTAAACGGATCACCGTTTCTAAAAATCTGAAACGCATCGCAGAGATGCTTCAAGACCCACTTTTCAAACGCGTTCACAACTCATTTCTGGTGCGATTGGCGTCGGTTCAGGCTTTCAACCATCGCAAGGGCGTTCTCCAATTACCCAACGGAAAGGAGGTTCCGGTAGCCGTTCGGAAACGAGAGGAGGTGCGCCGAGACTTAATACAATTGATGGTGAATGAAGTGCCTGTAACAGAAACCAATTTGGCGGCAGAAGACCAAGGGACGTTCGAAAAAACGTAGCGCTCGCATCGCGGGTTATCTTTGCCCCACATGAAACGGCGTGATATCAGGCTATTGAGCCAAGAAGAGTTGAGGGAAGCGGTCGTTGCACTGGGTGAAAAAGCATTTCGTTCGAAGCAGTTGGAGGAATGGATTTGGACAAAATCGGCATCCTCGTTTGACGACATGAGCAACTTATCAAAGGGATTTCGCGCCAAGCTGGAAGCGGAATTCGATTTGAACAGAATTGAATTGTCCGACCAGCAGATCAGTCGTGATGGAACAATCAAATGCGCATTTGATGTGCGTGCGGGTCAGGTGATTGAAGGAGTGCTTATTCCGACTTCGAAGCGCATGACGGCTTGTATTTCCTCTCAAGTCGGATGCAGTTTGGCGTGTAAGTTTTGCGCAACGGGAAAGCTCAAATTGCTGAAGAACCTTAGTGCGGCAGAAATTTATGACCAAGTGGAGATGATACGGGGGTTGGCCGATCGACATTACGACAAGAACCTCAGCAACATTGTTTACATGGGCATGGGGGAGCCGCTGCTCAATTACAGTGCCGTTCTGGAATCCATAGATCGAATTTGTGGAGAGCCTGGACTGGGCATGTCGCCAAAACGCATAACGGTCAGTACGGCTGGAATCGCAAAGGCCATTAGGCGATTGGGAGATGATGAGGTTCGATTCAATTTAGCCCTTTCGCTTCATGCGGCCAACGATGATAAGCGCAAAAGGATCATGGCGATCAATGAGTCAAACAACCTTGAAGCGTTGGCGGAAGCGTTGCTGTATTTCTATGAGAGAACCGGTACACGAGTGACATACGAGTACATTATCTTCAAGGATTTTAACGACGACCTGGAAGATGCTCGGGAATTGGCGGCATTTTGCGAGCACGTCCCTTGTAAAGTGAACGTCATCGAATACAACCCCATTGACGAAGGTGAATTCGAAATGGCTAGCACAGAACGCGTGGATGCCTTTGTGGATTTGCTGGAATCGAAGAACATCATTGTGAACGTGCGAAGGTCGAGAGGAAAAGACATTGACGCTGCTTGCGGTCAATTGGCGAATAAGAACGCGATAGCAGTTCCCCAGCCGAAAAATTGATCAGTCGAGTTTGAGCACAGCCAGAAATGCAGACTGAGGCACCTCAATGTTTCCCACCTGCCGCATCCGCTTCTTTCCTTTCTTCTGCTTTTCGAGGAGCTTGCGTTTTCGTGTGATATCACCTCCATAACATTTGGCTGTTACGTCCTTACGCACAGGCTTGATGGTCTCTCGGGCGATGATTTTTGCCCCAATCGCGGCCTGCAGCGCAATCATGAATTGTTGTCTTGGGATTAGTTCCTTGAGTTTAAGGCAAATGCGTTTGCCCAAATCGAAGGCATTGTCTTTGTGGATGAGTGCGCTTAAGGCATCTACGGGGTCACCGTTCAGCATAATGTCAAGCTTCACCAGCTTCGACTCTTTGTATTCATCTGGGAAGTAATCGAATGACGCGTAGCCTCGTGACACTGATTTTAGTTTGTCATAGAAATCGAAGACGATTTCACCGAGCGGCATTTCAAACGAGAGTTCTACCCTGTCTGAGGTGAGGTAGACTTGGTTGGTGAGCACCCCGCGCTTTTCGATGCAGAGGTTCATCACTTGGCCGATGTATTCGCTTTTGGTAATGACTTGCGCCTTTATGAATGGCTCTTCAACGTGCAACAAGTGGTTTGGCTCTGGCAAATCGGATGGATTGTTGACGATGAGCATCTCATCTGTCTTGGTGTATGCGTGATAGCTTACGTTGGGAACGGTGGTGATGACCGTCATATTGAACTCCCGTTCGAGTCGCTCTTGGATGATTTCCATGTGGAGCATGCCGAGGAATCCGCAACGGAACCCGAAACCTAGAGCCGCTGAAGACTCGGGCTCAAAGACCAAAGAGGCGTCATTCAGCTGAAGCTTTTCCATGCTGGCTCTCAACTCCTCATAATCCTCCGTATCCACAGGGTAAATGCCTGCAAAGACCATTGGCTTTACGTCCTCAAACCCCTGCACTTTATCCTCGCATGGAGAAGATTCGAGCGTGATGGTATCCCCAACCTTGATCTCACGCGCATCCTTGATTCCGGAAATTATATAACCAACGTTGCCTGCTGAAAGCTCTTTTTTTGGCATCAACTCCATCCCAAGGGTTCCAATCTCATCTGCATCGTACACCTGATTGGTTGCGAAAAACTTCACGCGATCCCCCTTTTTGAGGCGTCCATTCAAGATTCTGTAATAAGCGATAATGCCGCGAAACGAATTGTAAACGCTGTCAAAAATCATGGCTTGCAGCGGGGCATTCTCCTCGCCACCTGGCGCTGGAACGCGCTCCACGATGGCCTCAAGTATGTCATCGACACCAAGACCGCTCTTTCCGCTAGCAGGAATAATGTCATCAAGGGAACAACCAATGAGGTCAACGATTTGATCACCGACAACTTCTGGGTCAGCAGAATCCAAATCCATCTTGTTCAAGACCGGAATGATTTCGAGGTCGTGTTCCAATGCCAGATAAAGGTTCGAGATGGTCTGAGCTTCAATGCCTTGGGTGGCATCCACTATCAGCAACGCACCTTCACAAGCTGCAATGGAACGCGACACTTCGTAGCTAAAGTCCACGTGCCCCGGAGTGTCGATGAGGTTGAATACAAATTCCTCTCCGCTTGGGGAGGTGTACGCCATCTGGATGGCGTGGCTCTTTATGGTGATTCCACGCTCCCTTTCGAGATCCATGTCATCAAGGGCCTGTTCTTGCATCTGGCGCTCACTGATTGTCCCAGTCGTCTGCAAAAGACGGTCAGCTAGGGTGCTTTTGCCGTGGTCAATGTGGGCAATAATGCAAAAATTACGGATGTTCTTCATCGATCGATCTTGTTCTACAAAAATACAGTGCAAGGGACTCATTTTGTCGGATGTTTCATCGCTTATTTCTAATGGCGCTCCGATGCACTATATTTACAAACTTCTCGAGTCGAAAATTGTTGAGAGCGCAACGTTTTTGTCAATTTTTCGGTTCTGAAAATGAAAACCTGATTTACATGAAGCAATTCTGTTTTGTCCTCGCCTCACTCCTTGTTTCCATTTCCTCGTTTGGTCAAAACCTGACCAATGATAGGCTTGATTTTTCCACGGGTAGCGAAGCGTATCAACAGCCCTCAATGACAACGGCTGAAGACATTCTCGATCGTTACGGCTCGTTCAAAGGGGCGGTATTGAATATGACCCGTGATGAACACATCGTCCTTCGTGCATGGGAAGGTTTTGACAAGGATGCGGCGCGCAAAATTTTGAAAGACCGCAAAGACCAGTGGAAGCTCGATCATGCAGATGAAATAGAGGCTCGGAAGCAAGCGAGAATGCAACAAACAGATGGATGTGATTGCTGGGTTGAGCCCGACGGATCATACATAACGGTTGATGGCGCAGCCAGTGATAATGCATATTCCGGCGCGGCGGAGTACGTTGATTTTTCAACACCAGCCATCCAATTGCCATTTGAATTTGAGTTGTACGGCATTGTCTATGACAGCTTTTTTCTGAATTCAAAGGGTTCGGTGTCGTTCGGAGGTTATACTATCGATTGGACTCCGGAGGAGTTTCCTGTCACCACAGACGAGGTTGCTCAAATTGCCGGCTTTTGGGCCGATTCAGACTACACCACTTCAGGTGAAATTTATTACAAAGTCACGCAAGAAGAAGTCTACATCAATTTTGTTGATGTTGGATACTACAATGACAACACGGATTTGCTGAATTCGTATCAAATTGTCATCACAAGCGATGATTCGGGCGCGCTACCTGACGGCGCAAACACACAGATGTGTTACCTGGACATGAACTGGGCTCATGGTGACGTTGGTGGGTCCGGGGGATGTTGCGGAACTAGCCCGGCCACAGTTGGGATGGACGCCGCACCTGACTTTGGTCCGTATCTTCAGTTTGGCCGCTTCAATACATTGGACGACACCTACAATGGACCGCAAGGCACGGGTGATGGCAACGATGATGGAGTTAACTGGTTGGATTACCGAATTTTCAATATGGACGCATCTGAGGATAGTGAAAACATCAACCCATTCCCCACCGGTAGTTTGGGGTGTGACACGCTCATCCTGTGTTTGGGGAATACGTTCGACATCAACATGAGCTTTTTAGGCCCTGAGCCGAATCAAACCATTTCTGTTGAGACCAATGATTTGGCCGGGTGGGATTACGATTTGACCGACGGAGAGACAGCAAACATTACAGGGCTGTTTACGGCTTTGCCGGAAAATGTTGGCACCAATGTGATCAACATCACAGCCACCGATGATGGCACACCCACGGGAGTGACAGAACTCACCGTAATCATTGAAGTCCTCAACATTGAATTGCCGGAGTTGGTAATAGAAGGAAACAGTGCAATTTGTGCAGGGGGCGAAGTGGAAATAACGGCTTCGGGAGCCTTTGATGAAATTGTGTGGTCGAATGGTGTGGTGGGCAATACGAACACTTACACTTTCGGCGGAACGTTTTTTGTTACAGGATACTTGGATCAATGCACTCAAGTAGAGGAGTTTTATGTGGATCAAAGCCCGTACTTTCTACCTGATGTAGAAGTGGACCCACCCTCAGTTTGTCCCGGTCAAACGACCGTGGCAATCGTTGATTCGCTCGAGCAATTGGGCTATGACATATATGAGTGGGAGGGAGATTGGAACGGGCTTGGAGGAGAAGTCGTCGGAACCATCGGAGAAGCCGGTGCTGAGCTGACCGCTGGAGTTTTCCGTTTGTTGGTTACAGATGATGAAGGTTGTCAAGGCCAAAGGGTCTTCATCATCGAGACCGTTGGCTCGTATATCCCTGATGCCACGATTGAGCCATATTGCGATGGCATACCAAATGAAGTGACGTTCGACGGCGGATATTCGAGCCCAGAGGAGGGTACTTTTTACGTGTACCTGAGTTCCAATGAAGATTCGGGTTGGGGCGGTAGCTATTTGGAACTGATTATCAACGGGACAGACAGCTACATTTTGACCTCTTCGGCGAGCTTCACTCAATTTGACTTTGACATTGCGGCTGGCGATGATATGGAGTTGATTTTCTATGATGACGCCAACATTGACTCGGATGTACTTTCGGTTACTGTTTACAACTGTGGTTATGAGAACGGGATTGAATTGAATGACTTGGCTCCAGGGACAATTTTGACAGCTGCAGCAGACTGTGAAGCGTCTCCGGCAATTGGTGAATGGAATTGCCTTTCTGGACCAGAGCCTTGGTCGTTTTCAAATCCCAATGAGTATGACACAGATTTTTTCCCAACGGGATATGGCTTGTACGAAATCTGTTTCACAGAAGAGACATGCGAGCAGGATTACTGCTATGACGTCGAGATCACTGAGGAGCCATCAATTACCCTGTCAACAGCGAATGACGTGCTTTGCAATGGGGAAGCAACAACGGTTTTTGCAGATGTTGTGGACATCGGGGGAACGGCCGGATTGAATTGGTCAGCTCCGGGGGATGACGATGTGTTTGAAAATGACTTCTCATTCTCAAATCCTACCACTTACAATGCTTCTGTGGTTATCACGAATGGATGCGGTACTGCCAATGCGTCGATTCCGCTATACTCACAATACACACCTGAGCCTGAATTGGAAGATGAAAGTTTGTGTGACGGAGGAGAAGTCTATCTCGATCCCACGAGCCCGGATACGCCAGACCTTGAGTTTGAATGGTTCATTGATGGGGATTTGATTCCTGGCGAAATTGCTGAGGAGTACACAGCGGTTTCTACAGGAGAGTTTTGTGTAGAGGTAAGCAATCAATGCGGACAAGGCGAGGCTTGTGCTTTGATCACCATTGTCGGTGAAATTCCACCGCCACTTGATAGCACGGCAGTCGACTGCGCTGGAGAAGGCATCGCTGTTGTTGCGCCAGACTTGCCCAGTGGATATACGGTTGAATGGCCTGACGGTTCAACGGACATCAATTGGGAAGTGGCCGATGGAAGTTCCTATGATGGAACAGAAATATGCATGGACTACACGGATCCTTTCGGTTGCGAAACCAATACCATTTGCACCTATTTGTACATCGGATTACCACCGACGATTGATGCGGAGCCGATCCTTGAAGATGGAGACTTTTTGACGCTGTGTCCCGAGGTCGAATATGATTTCGATTTGAGCGCACAAACGTGGGACGGGACGTCCTACCAAGACGGAGCAGGAGAGTATGAGTGGTGGGTTGAATGCCCGGACACTACGATTTACTTCGGCGATCCTCAAGACGCCATGACGGTAGTGAGTTCAATGTTGAATCAAAACTGTTGGGAGTATGGGATCACACTGGTCGGTTCGGCGATAAATCCTTGCGCAGTGGCTGGTATTCGCCAGGAATGGGAGGTGCTTGTTGACTATTGTGAACTTACCATTCCGAATGTATTCACTCCTGATTACGGAGATGACCTGAATGAAAGTTTCTACATTACAGGATTGGAAGTCTACGATGATGTTTACATGCGCATATACGATCGCTGGGGCCAAGTCGTCTACACAAGCAATGCGTATGACAACGATGACGCATGGAGACCAAACAATGACGAGACGGGTACTTATTGGTACACGATGTACTTGCCACAGAACGGAAGGGAGTACAAAGGCGCAGTGACAATTCTTCGCGACTGATTTCAAGGACTGAATTCTACGAAATTGGCCAAGTCAAAGACGCATTACGTCTGCACATCTTGCGGGCATGAATCCTTGCAATGGGTGGGTCAATGTCCGGGATGTAAGGCTTGGAACACACTCGAGGCGTTTACAGTAAAAGCGGCCTCGCCTGCTCAACGAGCCGGACAATCTGCGGGTAAGGGGCTTCAACCGGTGCAAGCCAAACCACTTGCGGATGTCAGGGTCATGGAAATGGATCGGATGTCCACTGGCGATCCAGAATTGGATCGTGTATTGGGTAAAGGAGTGGTGCCAGGGGCGGTCGTTTTATTGGGAGGAGAACCGGGAATTGGCAAGTCGACATTGATGCTTCAGTCGGTGTTGGCCATGGCCAAAAAGACGAAACGCATTTTGTATGTAGCGGGTGAAGAAAGCCCGGAGCAGGTTCGCATGCGGGCAGAAAGACTCGGTGAAGTCTCTCCCGCACTTTATGTATTTCCTGAAACAGACGCACAAGCAGTATTGAGGGAATTGGAGGCCAATCGGCCGAGTGTTGTCATCATTGACTCCATTCAAACCATGTTCCTTCCTGAAGTTGAATCGGCTCCAGGATCGGTTTCTCAAATTAGAGAGACAGCGGGCGCTCTTACGCGGTTTGCGAAGCAGCACCATGTCCCTGTTTTTTTCATTGGTCACATCACAAAGGAGGGCTCGCTTGCTGGGCCAAAAGTGCTTGAGCACATGGTTGATGTGGTGCTTCAGTTTGAAGGAGAAAGGCATCATGCTTATCGCATGCTGCGCGCCGCTAAAAACCGTTTTGGCACTACGGCAGAATTGGGCTTGTATGAGATGCGCGGATCGGGATTAATTCCTGTGGATCATCCTTCAAATGCCTTATTGGGCCAGAGCTCAGACGAGGATGCTTTGAGCGGAACTGCCATTTCAGCAGCCATGGAGGGTGCTCGACCGATGCTGGTGGAAGTTCAGTCCTTGGTCAGTTCTGCCGTGTACGGTACGCCACAAAGATCAGGAACAGGCTTTGATTTGCGTCGGCTTAATATGTTGCTTGCGGTTCTTGAAAAACGATGCGGTTTCAAACTGGGCACGCAAGATGTTTTTCTCAACATGGCGGGCGGGCTTCGCATTCAGGATCCGGCTTTGGATCTTGCGGTGGTAGCGGCCATTTTGAGCAGTGTGCTGGATGTGCCGCTGCCATATGGAACAGTGTTCGCTGGAGAAGTAGGGCTAACCGGTGAGATTCGTCCTGTTCCAAGGATGAATCAACGCATGGCAGAGGCATCGCGATTGGGGATGAGGCGGATGTTCTACAGCGGACACGCTCGCAATTTAGAGACTCCAAAAACAGGGAACATGGAGCTCATTGGAATTCGACAAGTCAGCGACTTGCACGGAAAACTGTTTTAGTCGCTGAACTTTCCATTACTTCTTTCCAGCAACGATGACCACAAATTCTCCACGAGGTTCGTGCGAGCGAAAATGTTGCATCAGCGCTTGAGGTGTGCCTCTCAAAGTTTGTTCGTGCAGCTTACTGATTTCGCGGGAGCATGAGACGGCACGATTTGATCCGCAGTGAGCTTCAATTTCTTCCAGGAGTTTCATGATGCGGTGAGGTGATTCGTAGAAGACCACGGTGCGCTCTTCATCTGCAAGTGCGGTTAATCGTTTTTGACGCCCTTTCTTGTGTGGTAGAAAGCCTTCGAAAACAAAGCGATCGCAAGGAATCCCGGACACCACCAATGCGGGCACGAACGCTGTGGGACCGGGGAGGCAAATGACTGGAACATTGTTTTCGACGCAGGCACGCACCAATAAAAAAGCCGGATCAGAGATGCCAGGCGTTCCAGCATCTGAGCAGACTCCCAATGTTTGTCCCGCTTGCAATGCACTGATCCATCCCGGGATCCCCCGATGCTCGTTGTGTTGATGATGCGCCTTCAAGGGCGTTTCGATTCCAAAATGCCTCATCAATTTGCCCGTATTGCGTGTATCCTCAGCGAGGATGTAGTCTACACGCTTCAGTGTTTCAATCGATCGCGGCGCGAAGTCGAGTAGATTCCCAATGGGCGTTGGCACGAGGTAAACAGCGCCGTTTTGCATTTCAAAATCTGACATGATCAAGCAAATAAACGGCGAACACGTTGCAAGAAATCAAAGGCTGCACCTTCTTCATTGTCCCAATCGACGGTTTGACTGACTCGTTGATTGAGGTGTTCCATTGCACTGGGATAAGAGCTCATCTGTTCCAATTCGCTGCAAAGTGTTAGAAGGGCTTTGACATCTCCATCGCACAAATCTCCGGCAAATCGAACGCGGTCATTGATGCTCAATGTATTTTGAATGGAAGCAATGCGCTGGTCGCTCAAAGCTTCTGCAATGCTTTTTCCTGCCTCTGCCTCCGTTCCAATCTCTGGATCTGGAATTTGCTTGATTTCACTTTCGGGAGGCACTTGAGCCGCAACCTCAACGGTAACTTGAGGCTTGGGCTCAGGATGTATTTCCAGGGGCTCGGGTGCTGCCGGTTCGGCGATTGCATGCTCTGCGAGTGTCAACGCTTCGAGTGCGCAGTGCAGTTGATTGCGCAAGTGCTTCCACGCATCAGGATTGGCAGGTTTGCGCAACAAGGCTTCCTTTGCAGCATCGATGTGGTTGAGGGCTTTTGTACGGAAATTCATGGGCGCAAAATTAGGGTCAGTTTGAGGATCGTCGGAACAAGGTTTTGAGCAGTTCTTTTTCCCGCTGGAGATTTTCCCGACGGTGATCTTTTTGAGCATCGCGATCCCAACTGTACACGGGCTCGTCCAGCGTACCTTCCATGGCAATGAAAAAGCGTTGACCAAGACCGTCATCTTCAATGACCCCGAATTCATCGTTTCGGCTATTGCGCAGGTCACGCATGGCAAAGCCTAGCGTGTAGTCCAAGCTTTCATCGAATCCATATGCGCCTTCCAATGAAATATTCATAGCTGAGGAACGGATGTCAAGCGAAGGGAGTTGAACGGATTCTTTGGAGATGTAGACGGCGGATTCGAGACTTTCAAGTTCCACGTAGCGAAGGCGACTTCGCAAATCATCAGGGTCTACGAGCGGCGCCATCATGCGATTTTCTTTCAAGTAATCGGCGATGTCATCAAAGGCCTCAAGGTTCTTCAAGGTGCCACCTGCAATGGAAACCGTTCCCAGCACGTCAAGAGTTTGCGGCTGCCATCGTAGGTTTTTGGGCCATTCGAATTGAATCGAACCGGACGCGTCAAATGTTCCGGTGAGATGTTCGGCGCGGAGGGTTTTTTGGTCGAAGTCTTCAAAGGCAAAAAACAGTTCATGCAAATCGCATCCCGAAAAGGTGGGGTGGGCCACGACAATCGCTTGCTCGGGAGATTGAAACTCAATGGAAGCGTCTCCCACCATTGTGCCACTTAAAGTGGTTGCGGAGAAACGTTTAACGTTCCAACGTTCTGGAGTCAGTTGACTGCTGAACCCAACGTTTTCTATGGCCCAAAGGCCATATTGCAGTCGATCGATACTCGCTTGAATGGTCAGGTCCGATCCGCCTGGAAGTTGCAAGTCTTCGAGGTTGAGGGAGGAATCAGAACGACTTTCAGTGGCGGCAAATGTCCAGTGGTCAGTTTCAACATTGCATTCCAAGCGCATTGTTTGTTCGCGCAATTGCTCTAAGGGCTCAGGAAATGTAAGTGAACCTGTAATTCTGGACGCATCCCATTGAGCAGTCCAATTCTCGGTAAAGAGTCGATCGTCATTGATTTCGCCTTTGCCGTCGAAACCCCAAGGGATACCGTTAGCGACTCCAAGCCAATCCGCAGCCTTCCAATCGGCATCGACGCTCCAAGTGTTGTTTTCCATTGCAGCAATGGTTCCTGTCCATGAAGTTGTTCCGTTCTGAGGGCGTTTGCCCGTCCATTGGAGTGGTGAGGGCATGGCGTTCCAGGCGTTCCAGTCGATCTCGCCCGTTCCTTTTGCGATGAATGTGCCTCGGTTGAGTAGAAAATCATGGACAGCTCCGTGCCATTGAATTCCTTTCGTTGCCATGCTCAAAGCGGGGAGATCGGCACGCCACATGTTGTTTTCGTATTTCAACCACAATTTACCGCTCGCATTCAAATCCAGTTCAAACGGTGGGTCACCTGCGAACGGAACGCGCCACTGGCTCGGATCAATTTGCCAGTTGGACTTAAACGTTCCGTCTTCCCAGAACCACTTTCCATTGACCACGGCATCAGACTTCATTTCATTCCAAGGGCTCGGGAGCTCTATCAGGGTCAGCACTTCACGAAAAGACAAGTTTTTGGCTTCACCCTCAATGTTCCACTTGGACTCTTGGTGCGTCATTTTCGTGGTCCAAGAAGCTCCAATCCAGTCTGCATTGTCGACTGAAACCCCCAATTGTTCGGTTTCGGCATTATACGTGCATGCGGCTTCCCATGTCAACGGCAAATCGGTGCTCCAGTCGGCAGAAGTGAATGCATTGATTTGACCGTGACCTGTTGCGCTCAATATTTCATCCGACCAAGCTAGCGAAGCCATTGCCTCTTCAATGGTTATTTGTCGGTCGTCGAGGGTCAACACGGTGGACTTGACAGTCAGGTCATCAATGGCAAATAGGGAAGTGGAAAGAGAGTCTTCGGAAGGTTTCCAAACATCCGTGTTCCACTGTCCTTGACGATTTGGGACAAGGTTTATTTCAGCGTTTTCCAGGCGAAGGGCTTGCAATTCATATTGCCCTTGAATCAACTTTAAAGCATTGCACTCAAGTGCTAGCTGGTGCGTTTTTAGTAAGGTGTCAGAATGAATGCCCGAACCGAGGATGTACATGTTTTCAAGGATGAGGGAAACACGCGGAAAAGAAGACCAGATATCGAGGTGAATGGATTCAATGTGAGCATTCGTTTTCAATCGTTCAGACAAAGCAATGAGAACAGCTGCTTCTGCTTTGTCTTCATTTTGGAATAACCAAATGGCACCGCCTCCAATGGCCAATGCGCTGGCAATGAGCAGGAGGAGGGCGAAGGTTTTCAATTTATGCATGATGATTAGCCATTCGAAGCTACAGACTTGAACGATGCTTCGTGCACAAGCATTGCATGGGATGTACACACATTGCCGTGGAAGACGCATCTTTGCAATATGAAAAAGCGCACATTCATAAAATTGGCAGGCACGGTGGGTGCTGGAATGATGATTGCGCCTTTGGCGAGCTGTGGCGGTAAAAATTCCGCAGATGCACCGAAGGTGAAGGGAAGCAGGCCGCAGCCATTCTTATTTGAACAGGAGCCGTTGGGGTATGATTTTGCGGCCTTGTCGCCGGCCATCGATCCAATTACCATGGAGATTCATTACGGCAAGCATCATGCCGGATATGTTACCAAGTTGAATCGTGCCCTGCATTCTGTCCAAGGCATGGAGGAAGAGGTCTCTTTGGTTGAGTTGCTCAAAGGATTAAAGCCAGGCGATACTGCCTTGCGCAACAATGGCGGCGGCCATTACAATCACACGTTGTATTGGCGCACACTTGCGCCAGGCGGAGCGCCGTCACCAGAAGGTGATTTGAAAAAAGAACTGGCAGATACTTTTGGTTCTTTGGATGCTTTCGAAAAGGAATTTGCAACTGCAGCCGCAACACGATTTGGTTCAGGATGGGCTTGGCTCATGCGCGATAGCAGTGGTGCCTTGAGCGTGACGAGCACTCCAAACCAAGACAATCCGTTGATGAATGGAATAGTGGAATCAGCAGGAACCCCGCTCCTGGGCATTGACGTCTGGGAACACGCTTACTACTTGAATTATCAGAACAATCGCAAAGCGTATATCTCAGCGTTTATGGAACGCATCAATTGGGATGTCGTAGCGGCAAACGATCAGGCTTGAACGAATTGGTTGGCTCAGTCTTTGCGAGTGAGGGTGTTGGACAACGTGATCCCACCTTTCATAAGCAGTTGTCGGAAAGCCAAATTATCCTCAGGCTTCAGAATATAGGTTTCCTTGTCCAAGGGATTTTCAGAACGTGCTTCGAATGAGCCGCTGAGGACTTCGCTCCAGACGGTCATAGCATCTGTTGTGGCATCGAATTGGTACACTTTAATTTCATCCTTCCGCCGCCTCGCAAGGACGATTTGGTATTGCCCATTGTCGCCAATTTGGTTGACAACAAGATAACCATGAAAACGCCGAAGCAGTACATCGTTTCCAATCACCATCGAGTCTGCCGGAGAGTTCAGATCATAAAATGATGTTGGGTTGATGGTCAGCGTTAGATTTTCACCATCTGACCAAGTTCCTTGCCATTTATTTGGGAAATCCGTCAGGTTTTTCCTTCGCATTGGCATCGGTTCTTCGAACGTCACATTGGAGCAGCCTGTCCAGAGGAAGGCACCCATGAAAAGAAAAAGTAAAACACGAAAGTTCATATTTAGGCAAGTAAGATCGAGGCCAAAACCCCAACGGTTAGGCAGTACACCGCGAATGTATGCATCTTGGTGCGCTTCACAAATCGAATCATCCATTGGCAGGCAATCCAACCACTTGAAAATGCCGCAACCGCCCCTAGGGCGTACGCCTGCCAACTTACCGTTGCTCCTTGTCCAATCCCGTCTTTGTAGAGGTCGATTAATTCAAGCGCAGTGGCTCCAAAAATAACGGGAAGGGCCATGAGAAAGCTGAACCGTGCTGCTTCTTCCCGAGAAATTCCGAGAGCTATAGCTGCTCCTATCGTCGACCCAGAACGGCTGATTCCCGGCACAATGGCAAAAGCTTGTGCGCAACCAATCAGCAGACCTGTTTTCAGAGAAACGCCTTGTTTGCGGGGATTCATGCGCTCTGAAGCGGATAGTATTATCGCTGTAGCGCACAACGACCAACCAACGCGATTGGGATGATTGATGAAAAAGTCTTCCAGCGAATGACGCATGGTGAACGCTACGAGCACAGCGGGAATCACGGAGGCAGCAAGCCAGAAAATATAGCGCTGCGATGTCTGTCTTTGGGCGGTGTCTGAAGCGAGTGAACCTGTGATAAGTTGAGCAATGTCTTTGCGGAAAACCACCAATGTGCTGCAGGCTGTCGCACCGTGGACCAAAATGCTAAACGTCAAGTCAACCTCTGCGAGGTTGAACAATGACTTCCCTAATTCGAGGTGACCCGAGCTACTCACAGGCAAGAATTCTGTTAACCCTTGAATCAACCCAAGGATAATGGCTTCCCAATGGGTCATCAGCGCTTGAGGATGGCGTAGAAAACGGTGCCGTAGCCACCAAGCACAACAATCGGAGCGAGGGTAATCCGACGAAAGTTAAAAATCTCTTCACTGAATGCAGTCGGATCTTCGGCAGCCCCCCCAGACATGAGTATGTAGCCCAGTATCAAAAGCCCAATCCCTGCGATGAGCCATTGGTAATTTGACTTCTGCATGGCAAAGCCGGGGGCGCGTTTGTTGGAATCTTTCATGTGCGACAAATTTAATGCAACCGATCCAATCGGCTTCGTAGGAATCGATTGACAGCAATTGCCGTCGAAACGCCTCCAAATACCCCGCCTGTAAACGTCAGAATCACGAATAGAATGACCAAATACATAAGGCTAAACGGTTCAAGTAAGTCCGTATTTTGAAGGGTCACGAGCGACAGGATGCCATTCACGGCAGTGAATGCAATCCCACCTGAGATAACGCCGTAAAAGACGCCTTGCTGGATAAAAGGTGATCGAATTGCTCGCGGGTTAGCGCCCACAAGTTGCATGGTTTTGATGATAAACCGACGAGCAAATATGGTCAACCGTATGGTGTTGTTCATCAGAGCAAATGCGGCAAACATGAAGAGCAATGCAAGACCGGCGAGTGGGGCCATCAAACGCTCAATGGTCCCTTCGATTTGCTCGAGCAATTCGGATTGCCAAACGACTTCGGAAACGCCTGGAATTTGTTCCATGCGACTCACCGCTGTTTGCAATTCAACAGTGCTGCTCCAGTCAGGTTTCATGCGCAAGTCCATCACATCCGAAAGTGGAACATAGCCCAAAAAATCAACAAAAGACTCTCCCAGCTGCGCCTCCAAATCTGCACTCGCTACTTCTGCGTCGATGAATGAAACCGATTCTACAGCTGGGTCCGTGCGCAGCATTTCTTTTGCCTCGAGGAGCACATTCGCTTCGACCTCGCGTTGGAAAAAAACCTGCACCCGCGCTTCTTGCCGCAATTGTTGTTCCCAATGCATTCCCAAGAATCCGAGCACGATAAGCAATCCGATCAGCAGCAGGGTGAGACTCATGCCTACCGTGGTCGTAAGGGCAGTCGTGATTTGCGCGCCAGAAGGCCTCTGAGAGTGGGGTTTTTTGGAGGGCATGAAGGTGTTTCGAAGTTCAAAGATGCGAGATAAAAGCGAATGATGTGCCAATCAATGTTATTCGAAGGCTGTGCGTTTGCAGATGGAGGTTAGAATGGGGTTAAATAAAGTATATTTGTGAGGAATATCAAAGGAAACACGATGATTACAGTCAATGAAAGCGCGCGCGACGAGGTGCTCAAATTGCTGAGTGCTGATGAGCATCCGGAGGGGAGTTTTGTGCGTGTTGGGGTCAAAGGAGGCGGTTGTTCGGGATTGTTGTATGAAATGACTTTTGATCACGACATGAAAGAAGGCGACGAAGTTTTTGAAAACAACGGAGTCAAGGTGGTGGTCGATCGAAAAAGTTATTTGTACCTCATAGGAACTGAATTGCAATTTAGCGGAGGCCTCAATGGAAAGGGTTTTCAGTTCTACAATCCTAACGCCAATCGAACATGTGGGTGCGGAGAGAGTTTTTCATTGTAAGAACTCACCTGAAAAGACAGTAACACTTGATAAACACCGATGGCATACGACGGTAACGATAAGGTATTGGAGGAGTTCACGGGAAAGGCGTACGAATTCGGATTCACCACGGACATTGAATCGGACAAAGCTCCAGCGGGACTCAACGAAGATATTATTCGGCTGATTTCTTCAAAAAAGGAGGAGCCGGAGTGGATGCTTCAATATCGCCTGGAGGCGTTTAAGATCTGGCAGAAAATGGAGGAGCCTGACTGGCCACATCTTCATTACAAAAAGCCAGATTATCAGGCTATTAGCTATTATTCAGCTCCAAAGCAGAAGAAACAGCTCAACTCCATGGATGACGTAGATCCGGAGATGCGCAAGACCATGGACAAACTGGGAATTTCCATCGAAGAACAGAAACGATTGTCCGGCGTGGCTGTCGATTTTGTGATGGATTCCGTTTCTGTTGCGACCTCTTTCAAGGAGAAGCTCGGAGAATTGGGCATCATCTTTTGTTCGATGAGCGAAGCGGTCAAAGAACATCCAGACCTCATCCGCAAGTATTTGGGCAGTGTTGTTCCAACCAAAGATAATTTTTTCTCAGCCTTGAATGCCGCAGTCTTCACAGACGGCTCATTTTGCTACATTCCTAAAGGCGTTCGTTGCCCCATGGAATTGAGCACTTATTTCCGGATCAATGAGTCGGGAACAGGGCAGTTTGAGCGCACCTTGGTGGTAGCCGATGAGTCGAGCTATGTGAGCTATCTCGAAGGATGCACTGCGCCGCAGAGAGATGAAAACCAACTTCACGCCGCTGTTGTCGAATTGGTTGCTCTCGATGAAGCGGAGATTAAATATTCAACCGTGCAGAATTGGTACCCAGGCGATGCGGAAGGCAAAGGCGGCGTATTCAATTTTGTGACCAAACGCGGCATCTGCCACCGCCGTTCCAAAATCAGTTGGACTCAGGTGGAGACCGGATCAGCTGTGACTTGGAAATACCCAAGTTGCATCTTGAAGGGCGATTACAGTGTTGGGGAATTTTACAGTGTTGCCGTGACCAACAATGCGCAACAAGCGGATACCGGCACAAAGATGATTCACTTGGGCAAGAACACTCACTCTACCATCATCTCCAAAGGCATCAGCGCCGGAAAAAGCCACAACAGTTATCGCGGCTTGGTGCAGGTCATGCCCTCGGCAGAAAATGCCCGCAACTTTTCGCAATGCGATTCGCTGCTCATGACAGATACGAGTGGAGCCCATACGTTCCCATACATTGAGGTCAAAAATCCAACCGCCAAAGTGGAACACGAGGCAACGACGTCAAAGATTGGGGAAGATCAGATTTTTTATTGCCTGCAGCGAGGCATCGATGAGGAACAAGCCATCAGCTTGATCGTCAATGGATACGCGAAAGAAGTATTGAATCAATTGCCTATGGAATTTGCCGTAGAAGCACAAAAACTCTTATCCATTTCATTGGAAGGAAGCGTAGGATAATGATAAACATTAAAGAACTTCAGGCCTCAATCGGCGATACTCCGATTTTGAAAAGCCTCAATCTCGAAATTAAACCTGGAGAAGTCCATGCGATCATGGGCCCAAACGGATCGGGAAAATCAACTCTGGCTTCTGTTCTTGCAGGACGTGAGGATTATGACATAACGGGCGGTTCCGTTGATTTTGATGGCCAAGATCTCTTGGAAATGGATGCGACGGAGCGAGCACGCTCCGGGTTGTTCTTGGCTTTTCAATATCCGGTTGAAATCCCAGGTGTTTCCAACATCAACTTCATGCGTGCAGCCGTCAATGGAAAGCGAGAACATGAAGGCTTGGAGCCCATCAAAGGAAAAGATTTTCTCAACCTTGTCAAGGAAAAGGCTTCCTTGGTTGAACTGGATGGCCGCTTGCGCAACCGTTCAGTGAACGAGGGTTTTTCAGGAGGTGAAAAAAAGCGGAATGAGATTTTTCAAATGGCCATGCTTGAGCCTCGCTTTGCGGTTTTGGATGAGACCGATTCAGGACTGGATATTGACGCTTTGCGCATCGTTGCCAATGGAGTCAACGCCATGCGTTCACCGGAACGAAGCTTCTTGGTCATTACCCACTACCAGCGTCTGTTGGATTACATCGTCCCTGATTTCGTTCACATCCTTGTAGATGGAAAAATTGTGATGTCAGGTGACAAAGAACTTGCCTTAAAGTTGGAGGAAGAAGGTTACGATTGGATCAAAGAAGACGTGAGCGCATGACCCCCTCGGCAGAACCAATCGTCATGGATTTGCAGCGCAAACCCAACATTCATCCAGCCACTCAGGCGAAAGGAGAAGCCTTGGTTTCTGCGCTTGCTGGGCAACGCACCAGCGTCGATTCTGCAGCGAAGTATTTGAGCGCTTTGCCGGTTCCGCACCGTCGTGTGGAACGATGGAAGCACACAGCTGTATCCGGGTTCTGGGCAGACTATTCGGAGCCAGTGGTTCAAACCATTGAAGCGGCAGGCTGCGAAGCTTGCCCAGTGCCTGGATTGCATGCCTACAGAATTGTATTTGTCAACGGAACTTTTGATGCAGAGGCGAGTGATTTGCCTGTGCACAGTGGCGTTCGTTGTGAGCCACTGTCGATGTCTTCAGCAGGTATAGAAGCAGAAGGAAATTTAGAGTCAAGGGAGTGGTTTGCAGCATTGAATGGAGCGTTTGCAGCAGAGGGGATGAAACTGCTTGTTGAGCGTGGTGTTGTTTTGGACCGTCCCTTGCTTGTTCATCATCACACCCACGGGGCAAACAGCGCGAATATCATGCGCCATGAGATCGAGGTCGAAGAGAACGCGCAAGTGCAACTGATTCATTGGAGTACGGCCAATGAAGATGCTTCGGGGATGGTCAATATCATGACCCGCATGCAAGTGGCAAGTGGAGGAATCGTAGCGTTGGATAAGGTGCAAGATGAAGCTGGTGCCGTCCATCACTTGGCTTTTGAGCAAATCAAGCAGGCGGGATCAAGCCAGGTTCGAATACACACCGGTACGATTCAAGGAAAATGGGTGCGAAACGACTTAAACTTTGAATTGAATGGTGAGGGCTGTGACGCCGTTTTAAACGGCTTTTTCCTTCCCAAGGGCAGGGAATTTGTAGACAATCATACTACGGTTGATCATCGCGCAGCGCACTGCACAAGCTCAGAGCAGTACATGGGAATTTTGTATGATTCGAGTTCGGGGGTTTTCAATGGAAAAGTGTTCGTTCGTCCTGACGCGCAGCAGACCAATGCATATCAACAGAATGGGAATATTTTGGCAACTGACAAGGCCACGATCAATGCGAAGCCTGAGCTGGAAATATATGCGGACGATGTCAAGTGCAGCCACGGCTGCACCATTGGTCAATTTGATGAAGAGGCGCTGTTTTACGCGCGCTCGAGAGGCATTGGTGAAGCAGAGGCCAAGGCCATGTTGGTTCATGCATTCATCGGTGATGTTTTGGAAGGATTCGCAGTACAAGAGGTTCGATTGGAGGTGGAGCACCGACTGGCCACAAGGCACGGCTGGGACACATGGAATGACACGATAGAAAACGCATGAGCAGTGTTCTGGACACCGCGTCAATCCGCGGACAATTTCCCATTTTAAACCGTGAGGTCCACGGCCAGCCGTTGGTTTACCTGGACCATGCGGCTTCATCGCAAAAACCAATTGCAGTCATCGAGGCGCAGCGGGAGTACCTGTCGCATTATCATTCCAACGTGCACCGCGGAGTGCACGCCTTATCGCAGCAGGCGACCGATGCATTTGAGCGCGCTCGGTCAACGGTTCAATACCACATAGGCGCTGCTCACCTTGAGGAGATCATATGGGTCGCGGGCGCTACAGATGGCATCAACCTGGTTTCGCAAGCGTGGGGAAGAGAGCACATCGAAGCTGGCGACCTTATTTTGATCACCCGCATGGAGCATCACGCGAACATCGTGCCCTGGCAGATGCTCGCAAAAGAGAAGGGAGCGAAGGTCGAAGCGGTCAATATTCTGGCCGACGGAACACTCGACGAGAAGGACTTTCAAAAAAAACTGAAACTAAATCCAAAGATGGTGGCGTTCATGCATGTGTCCAATACGTTGGGCACCATCAATGATGCGCAGCGGCTCACGAAAATGGCCAAGGCAGCTCGGGCTACCGTCTTGATTGATGGCTCACAGGCTTTGCCGCACATGATGGTTGATGTGGCTGAGTTGGATTGTGACTTTTACGTATTCTCCGGTCACAAAGCTTACGGGCCAACTGGAATCGGAGTGCTTTACGGCCGCAAATCCATTTTGGAGGCGATGAATCCTTGGAGAGGCGGAGGCGAAATGATTGACGTTGTGAGCTTGGAGCACGGGACCACATATGCAGAACTCCCTCACAAGTTTGAAGCAGGAACGCCGCACATCAGCGGCGCTGTTGCCTTGGGCGTTGCGCTGCAATGGTTGACCGGTGTTGGAGTTAAATCGGTTATGGAGCACGAAACCGTTCTGTCTGCTCAGGCGCGTCATCAATTGGGAAAAATTGACGGGCTGCGATTCATTGGTGAAGCGCCTTCAATTTCAGGGGTCGTGAGTTTCGTGGTTGAAGGGGTGCATCCATATGACATTGGGACATTGCTCGATCAGCAAGGCATAGCAGTGCGCACAGGACATCATTGCACGCAGCCAATCATGGATCATTATGAAATTCCTGGGACGGTGCGTGCATCTTTTGGAGCTTACAATACCTTGCAAGAGGTGGACGCGTTGGTGCAAGGTGTGGAACGCGCTCTCAAAATGTTGCGTTGACCTTTGATCGCTCAAATTTGATTCATGAACGCTGAGTTGCAAACCCGCCAAGAAGAGATTGTTGAGGAATTTTCTTTCTACGAGGACTGGATGGAGAAATACGAGCAGCTCATCGAGATGGGAAAGGAGCTCGATGCCCTGCCTGAACAAAGCCGATTGGACGAACACTTGATTCGTGGATGCCAGTCTCGCGTTTGGCTTTTAGCCTCGAAAGACGAAAATGAATCCGTTCGATTTCAGGCAGACAGTGACGCAATCATTACCAAAGGACTGGTTGCGCTTATGGTCCGCGTTTTGGACGGCTTGCCACCCAAAGACATTGCTGAATCCGACCTGTGGTTTATCGAAAAAATTGGACTGGACAAACACCTGAGCCCTACGCGTGCCAATGGCCTGAATTCAATGGTGCTCCAGATGAAGCGCTACGGTGTGGCGTTTCAGGCAAGGTGAGCGCTACTCTTGCAACGAATTGCAAGGCTTGCATAGAAGTGGCACCAAACTCCTCTACGTTGTGAGTTCTTGCAGGTTTTCACAAAACAGTCGGAATTGGCGCCACTCAAGCCCTGAGGCTCAATGAAAAACTGTCGAAACAACACAAGGGTTGCACGGATTTCAAGGATGCTCCTGAAATCGCTTCATTTTGCTTCAACTTTGAGACTGCCAATAGCCGCGTTGAGTTCTTGAATGGTTGTTTGGAATGCTTCCATCTGATTGTACATGATGGGCGTTGAAGGCGGGAATTCTTCTCGCAGATGATCGACCTGCTTGCCGTTTTTCCAGAACCGAAAACACACATGTGGACCTGTGGCCAAACCTGTGGAACCGACATACCCAATGACTTGACCTTGTGTTACGCGTTCACCTGCGGAAACTGCGCGACGGGACATGTGCAAGTACTGTGTCTCGTAAGTGTTGTTGTGACGAATTTTCACATACTTGCCGTTGCCCTTGGTGTAACTTGATTTGCTCACGACCCCATCGCCAACGGAAATGATGGGAGTGCCCTTGGGTGCAGCGTAGTCGGTTCCGTAATGTGCCTTGGTTTTTTGTAGAATCGGATGAAAACGCTTCAGGTTGTAGCGGCTACTGATTCGGCTGAATTCAACCGGTGCCTTGAGGAACGCTTTCCGCAGGCTCTGACCGGCTTCATCGAAATAGTCAAATCCTTCGCCTTGGTCGAATCGGAATGCGGGCAATTCTTTGCCACGGTGTTGGAAATTGCAAGCGATGACACGCGGCATACCCATGGGCTCGCCGTTGATGTAAGTGCGTTCGTACATCACATCGAATTCATCGCCCTTTTGCAGCCGCGAAAAATCAACGGTCCAAGCGTATACATTGGCCATTGCTAGGGCAAGTGTGGTGGGTGCGCCAAGCCGATCTAAGTCGACGTAAAGTGAATTTTCGATGGTGCCCTTGGTGCGTCGGATCAATGTATCTGCAGGAAGACTTTCCAAGGTTACTTGGTAAGGTTTTTGAAGGGAAAAACGGGCGTATTCCCGAGCGTTGCGCTGGTAGATGAAGTGGGCCGCTGACGAGGATGAATCACGGTCATAGGCGATCCACCAAGACTTTCCACTGCGCATGTTACGCACATCGTATTCGCTGTGAGTGGCTTGGGCCAACAATGTGATTTCACCAGCGGTCATCCCAGCAGGACTTAAGATGTGCGACAGCGACTGACCTGAGGCAACAACGCCCGAGTCCACATCAAATGCCTCCCAGAGCAGTCCGAACCGTTCCAGCGGTTTGTCAGCGACCGCTGGTTCGTTGTTTGCCGCTTCTCGAGATTCAGGGGCTAGACCACAGCCCATTGCAAGGAAAATACAGACGCACACAAAGACTTGAAGGTTGAGAAAGCGTGTGATCATTTCAGGCCAAACACTTCCTTTTCAACCCACCCTTTGCCCCAATCTGCTTGTTCCTGTGCACTCCAAAGTTCCGGATAAAAAATGCGCTTTTGAAAGCGAGGAGGAAGGTATTTTTGCCAGTTGGTTCCGCCTGTTGCCGCGATGTCTTCAGGATTCTTTTGAAGGTATCGAACCGCGCTCTTATAGTGGCTTAGAGGCCAGTTGATGTTCACATTCACATCCAACCAACGCAACGCGGTTTTCAATTCGTCTGTTTGTTGACCGGGGCCAAGGTTCGTCCAAAATGATCGGAGGTTGCTGTCAAAGCAATTTTCGGCCAACGCCATGAGTTCGCCATCATACTTCTGTTCAAATTGCTTCAGTGTAAGCGTTTTGTCTCCGGACGAGAGTTCAACGGCGCCTGCTTTCCAATAGATTTTGTCGAAAAGCGAAGCCAAGTCGCCAGGTGTATGGTCTGAACTCGCTTCTCGGAATTGCTCTTTCAACAACCGGTCGAAGCTGGTAGCATGGATCTCAATCATTCGGTATTGAGCACTTTGAAACCCACTCGCAGGTAGCAGAGACATTCTGAACTTCAAGAATTGGTCCTTGTCCATGCCATCGACCATGATTTCAAAACTATGAGTGAGCGCTTCGAAGTAGCGATTGATTCGCTTCACCCGCTTGAGCATCACATTTGAGTCCATTGCTTCTGCATGCTGGATCTGGCGGAATTCGTGCAGCGAGAGCTTGAAATAGAGTTCTGTAATTTGGTGGTAAATGATGAAAATCTCCTCATCTGGGAAAGGGGTGATGGGATGCTGAAGACTCAATAAAGTGTCTAAGTTGATGTAATCCCAGTAAGTCAAATAATCAGCGTGCAGCAAGCCATCTAAATAGGAGCTCAAGTCTTGGCCCATGGCAGCATATTTTGCTTGAAGAGCTTCGAGCTTGCTTAAAATGGATTCGTCAAAAGAGTGGGATTCTGGCATGGTACCAAATTCGGAAAATTCCAATCAGTTTGGCGCAAATTCCAAGGGACTTCTCAACCCTGATGCGTTGGTCAGTTCCATCTTGATGGATCCGAATAGTATTCGTGTGCTGGCGAGCAACGGTATTCGGTTGTCATCGTTGGTGATGTATACAGATAGATCATCTGGATTGCGCCAAATGCGACCGGTTTGGATCACCGGATGAATGAGCGCACAACTCCATTTTTGACCGTTCCACTTCACCTCTTCATTACCGGAAAAAACCGCTTGAAGATCAAACCACTCTTCATCCATGAAAATCGGAACAGAAACGGTATCCCCGATGGTAAGTTCGTCGAATGCGATGTTTCTCAGTGCATAAATGCCACTTACCATATCGTAGACGGCGCCTTGAAGTTTGTGCAGCGCTCGTTTGGGATCATTTTTGCCTTTGAACGCTATGGCAGTTACACTTGAATCGGATTGATTGAAGGAGTAATCTTGGTGCAACTTGTATCCTCCTTCTTGGATGTCTCGAAGAAAATAATTCGGCAGCCCTGTGGTGTGATTGATTTGCGACCGGTAATGATCGTCAACTTTAAAAAACCAGCTGAAGGCACCCGTGCTTTTGCCCTCCGCGTCAATTATCCAATCACTGTTTTTTCTTGATTCTTTCACGGTGATTTTTGCCTCAGCAGCGTTGATCAAACCATAATGAAATCGGTAGCTCAGGGACTCACCAGGGGCAAACGCCAAAGGTTTGTGATTCTCAGTAAACTCAGCCGTTTGGGCTAAAGAGTGCACAGACAAAAGTCCGGCAAGTAAGAGAATGAATAGCCGCATTGCTCATGAAACAACAAGGATTGGGCCATTTTGGATGGCGCCATCGGTTTAGCTCAAAACCGCCACGCACTTCAATTCGATTGCAATGGGTGTGGGTAGCCGATTGATTTCAACGGTGGTGCGACAAGGCTGCGTCTCCGGATCGGGAAAATACTCGGCATAAATGCGATTGAAGGTGTGAAAATCCCGGTGCATGTCGACCAAAAAAACCGTGATGTCCACCAAGTTTTCCCAACGGCTTCCGTTGGCATCAAGAATGGCTTTGACATTGCCGAGCACACTATGAACCTGTGCGGCAAAATCAAATGCCTTGAAATTTCCGTTGTGATCCAGCTCGAGTCCCGGAACTCCACTGTCGTTCGAATCGCTCCCCGCGATACGAGGGCCTACGCCACTCAAAAACAACAAATTTCCGACTGCTTTGGTGTGGGGGTAATTGCCTACTGGTTTGGGGCCTTGTTTCATGATTGCTGCATCTTGTGTAGTGGCAAAGATGCTTCGATTTTCATCATTTACGAATTTCTGTCATGCAGCTTTAAGGTCTTTTGGTTGAGTTAGGTTCAAAGCGCAGGAGCCGGTATCTTCGTAACATGCGATACCAATCCCTCTCTTCTGATCTTTACAAGCGCAACCGCGCTAATTTCATGGCACAAATGAAGCCACGGAGCATTGCGGTGTTCTTTTCAAACGATATCTACCCAACGAGTGCGGACGGAACCTTGCCGTTCAAGCAGGCCAGTGATATTTTGTGGTTGACAGGCGTAGATCAGGAAAACACGATTTTGGTGCTTTTTCCAGATGCGCACAACCCTGCAGATCGAGAAATTTTGTTCAGTACGGAAACCAACGAAGAGTTGGCCATTTGGGAAGGGGCTAAACTGGACAAGAAGCAAGCAACAGAGGCCACCGGAATCACCAATATCCAGTGGACGCCAGGTTTTGAGCGCACGTTTCATCGCCTCATGGCTGAAGCGGAGGCGCTGTATTTGAACGACAACCCGCATGCCCGGGCAAAGATCACCGTGGAGACGCGCACAGCGCGTGAAAACGCGGCCTTGCGCCAGAAGTATCCGAACTACGAGATTGAACGATCGGCGCCGATATTATTCAGCCTGCGAGCGATTAAGTCACAGGAAGAGGTGGAACAAATGCAGCGAGCATGTGATATCACCAAAGCAGGTTTTGAGCGCGTTCTCCAATTCGTAAAGCCCGGAGTCACTGAGTATGAAATCGAGGCGGAGTTTATGCATGAGTTCTTGCGCCGCGGCTCACGTGGATTCGCCTACACACCCATCATTGGCAGTGGATTCAACGCGTGCGTTTTGCACTACATCGAAAACAGCGACGAATGCAAGGCTGGTGATGTCATCTTGATGGACGTGGGGGCGGAATACGGCAACTACGCTGCTGACATGACGCGATGTGTCCCAGTGAGCGGCAAATTCAACGACCGTCAGCGCGCAGTTTACAATGCCGTATTGAGTGTGATGCGTGGGGCGATGCAGTTATTGCGCCCGGGTGTGAGTTTACACGAATACCACATCCAAGTGGGTGAACTGATGACCAAGGAGTTGCTCGGTCTCGGACTCATCACGGCCGAAGACGTTGCGAACGAAAACCCCGCATGGCCTGCTTACAAAAGGTATTTTATGCACGGCACGTCACACTTCATTGGACTCGACGTTCACGATGTCGGGCACTGGCATGAACCGATCCAGGCCGGACATGTCTTCACAGTCGAGCCGGGCATTTATATCCGAGAAGAAAACCTTGGTATTCGGCTGGAAAACGACATCCTCATCACGGAGGATGGCTTCGTCGATTTGATGGGCCACATCCCACTTGAAGCCGACGACATCGAGGCGATGATGGTCGGTTAAAGCGCTGTGTTTTAGTGTGTAAAATAACTGTTTTCGTTTGCGTTTTAATGGCATTCAGCGTATTTTGAGCATTCAATCTATGCGTCACTTGTCATGAAATCGAACATGAATCACCGCGGTCCTTCATTTTACTCGTTTTCTTTTTTAATCACAGCAATACTTAGCGCCTCATCCTTATTGGCGGATTGGGGGGTGTACCAGTCTTATGTTATTCTCGATTCAGGGAATGGAAGTCAGTATTTCGCTGGGGGTATGAATGCCGATAATGCAACCAACTTTGATGGTTTCGATTTGGGTTCGTTTGTTTCAGGCAGCAGCATGTCATTGCGAGGGGGAGAGCTGAAAACATGGAAGAATGGTGGATCAAATGTTTGCGGCGGGACATTGAATTATCGCGTTTATGAATCAGGCAGTGAGCCTGGAGAGTTCACACCCTTGGCTCTATCTTATGACTCTGAATTGGGGGGTGGAAATCAAAAATGGTCTTCTTCCGTGGATGTCGATTTGATCTCAGGCTTGGAAGCTGGCGACTATGTTTTTGAGGTTTGGTGGCAGGCAGAAGGCAATTGGAATGGTGGTGGGGGTTGTGGTGAGTACCAATATGAAAGCAATGGCGGGTCCAATTATTCGGCTTCTTTCAGCATTTGTCCTTTTGGTTTGGATGGAAATGGACAATGTTTGACGCACGCCATTGAATTGAAGGGCATCATCGACTTTACCGTCCCGAACGGAGGAAATAACGGCAAAGCAATCCATGTGACCGCCTTGGAGGATGTTGCGGATTTAAGTGTGTTTGAAATTGGCGTTGCAAACAATGGGAATGGGACAGATGGAGCAGAATATCCGTTTGATGCCATCTCTGTTTCAGCTGGGGATGAGATTTTGGTGGCACGTTCGATCTCTGATATGGACGACTATTTTGCTGGTTGCTACGATGAATTTGATGTTGTGCTGCAGGCAAACGGAAATATTGGTCAGAACGGGGACGATGCAATCGAACTTTTTGAGTCCTCCGTAGTGATTGAAACTTTCGGGGACATCGATGTTGATGGATCGGGGGAGGATTGGGAGTATACGGATTCGTGGGCTTATAAAATTGATGGTGCTTGGACTTATGGTGGCGTCAACTGCACGGACAATACAGCGACTATTTTTGATTCAGACTGTCTATATCCATTGTGTTCTTCGGCAGTAAGCGGTTGCACTAACAATGCGGCTTGCAACTACGATGCGACCGCTACGGAAGACAATGGTTCTTGCACTTTTCCTACCACCGGCTATGATTGCTCTGGTAATTGCCTCGCAGACTCTGATGGTGATGGCGTTTGCGATGGTGATGACAACTGTACCGACACTACTGCATGCAACTACGATG
>DCPZ01000014.1 GCA_002323795.1 Flavobacteriales bacterium UBA1531
AGTAGGTGGCGTTATGCGCGCCTCGGTCATCAACGCAGCACTTCGCAATGGTTACAAGGTTTATGAGTGCAACATCACCCCAAAAGAAATGCTCCAGGCTGATGAGATGTTTCTCACTAACACCATACGAGGAATTCAATGGGTCGCCAGCTACAGGACAAAGCGTTACTTTCATCAAACCGCAAAGGAACTAACGCACATCATGAACGACCTCTTGCTCAGGAAGCCCTGACGCGTGGATCTAGGACTCGGTAAATTTGATTGACAAGGGCATTGATGATTACAAAAGTCAGCGCCACAGAAGCTACGCACCCCATCACCATTGGTAAATCACTGCGCTCCAAAGACCGAAACATGAGCATCCCCAAGCCTTGCCACCCAAAAACAAACTCTACAAACACTGCTCCGGCGAGCATACTGGCAAACCATCCAGAGGCCGCAGTAACTACTGGATTCAGTGCATTGCGAAGGGTATGTATCATGACGATGCGTATGGGCGACAAACCCTTTGACTTTGCCGTTCGCACGTAGGAGGAAGCAAGCACCTCTGCAGCGCTATTACGTGTCAGCTGGAGCACCACAGACAAAGGACGAACGCCCAATGTCAAGGCCGGAAGAATAGCGTTCTTCCAAGACAAATGAGGCCCAGAAAAAGGATGCACCTCCCAAAGCCCTCCCGTCATTGACAAACCAGTCCATGCGTGACACACTGAACCAAAAAACCAAGAGATCACGATTGCCATGACGAAAGACGGAGCGCTCATACCCAACGCTGCAAGCCCTAGAAACCATCGATCCCACCAACTTCCCATCGAATGAGCAAGGAGCAAACCAATTGAAACTCCAATCACCAAAGCCAAGGTCATGGCAAGGAACGCCAACAACAAAGTAGGAGGCAAGGCCTCGAAAACAGATTCAGCAACATCCCGATTTGAAACAAATGATCGACCCAAATCAATCCCAGTCCAATTCATCCCCTCCGGAGTGCGAGATATGGGAATGAACCCTGCAAAAAACCGCACGTATCGAACGTGTAATGCATCGTTTAGGCCGTGTTTTTCACGGATTGCCTCCACTATTTCCTCTCGCTCATTTTGTCCCGCTAACTCTCGGGCGGGATCAGGAACCATCGAGAACAATAAAAACACCAAAGTCAGTGCGCCCCAGAGCACACCAAGTCCATGAATTATTTTTCGCGCTGGCGACATCTGCCAGAAGAATCAAGGAGTCAAAAAGTCTTCCCAGTCCGGTGTGTCTCGCCACGACCACTTCTCTTGAACAACACCATCCTTTAGCCACACCATCCCAGGATTGGATCGAATCACAATTTTCAATTCCGTCTGGTCGCATGTATACATGCTATACGGCAGGTCATGCTCTTCCTTGAAATCCTGATTTTGTTCCGCTGGAGCATTCGTCAAACCAACATTCAACCAGCCCGCTGCTGCGGCATTCTCGGCGAAGGCATTCATTGCCGACTGTTGATCAGTGTTGGCCTGGTCTAAATCCTTCGAAACATAGAGCATCACATTGCCTGCACGATTCAAAAAAGTATCCGTCAAATCCTCTCCGGCAGCGTCGACAATTTGGAAATCCATAATCCGCGGTTCGTACCCTTCGGAAATCTTGACCTCAGGACCATCATATGAAACTGTTTCGTACTGATTTTTAAACCATGGTTCGTTGTAGATGCGCAGCCAATCCGAACTTAAAACCACCGTATCCATGCCAGAAATCATATTGCGAAACGAATACTGGGTTGCATAAGTTGGCGGGTCAAGTCCCAATTCCTCAGCAGATTTGCGATTTTCCAGAATGCTCTCTCCGACAGCATAAGGTCGGTAATCCTTCATGGGCAAATAATTGAGTGTTACAAACTGAAAAAGAAGGCAGACGACTGTGACTGCAGCAGCCATGATGTACTCCTGCGCAGGCCCCTCCCAGCGTTTTTTCAATCCTTCAGCGGCTGCGTAGCAAATGGCAGCGAACAAGACTGGAAAATTCCACTGCAACATCAATTCACCAAAGCCATAAATCAAAATGAGGCTCCCAGCAATCATGATCAATCCATCCTTTCGATCATTCAGCTTGGTCATGCCCGAAAATGCACCCCAAACAACCGGTACTGTGAGAATGGATAAGACCACATCTTTGATGAAGCTTTCATAAGGAGTAAGCGGTATTGCATTCCCAAAGCATCCGCAGGCTAACACGCATTGATTGGTGATTTCAACAAGATTGCCAGCCGCATCAGCAATCATCTTGGTGCCAAATGGATCACAATTGGCCGTATACCATGTCAACCATGTAAAGAAAGCCATAATTACCGCTGTGAGTGCAGAGGTCAACTTGGGAAGCGCCCCAAGCACAAGTGCAACGCCCAGCAGAATTTCACCAACACAAATGAACACGGATAGCGGCAGAGCAAAATCTGTAAGCCACGGAAAATTCAGCGCTCCGGGCTCAAAATACTCCTCAAGCTTATACATGAATCCGAGCGCATCATTGGCCTTGATCAAACCCGAAACAATGAACAATGATCCTACCAGAAGTCGGCAGCTCTTTACAATAACATTGAATGCATTCATGGTTCTTAATTTTCAAATTTTCGAAGCACAAAACCGAAACCTACGAACTTGACGTTCCTTCCGTTGCCGACTTTCGCGCCAAAAGAATCAAGGCAAACAACGCATAGTTTGCCATGTCTTGGTAATTTGCTTCAACTCCTTCTGAAACCTTGGTTTTTCCATGATTGTTCTCAATCTGCTTTACGCGCAGAACTTTCATGAGAATCAAGTCCGTCAGCGAGCTTACACGCATGTCGCGCCAGGCTTCTCCATAATCATGATTCTTGCGAATCATCAAGTCACGGGTCTCGCCATAAGCAATGTGGTAGCGATCGATGGCCTCATCCTGAGGCAGCTCCATCGTGTGATCAAGAGGCAAGCCACATTGTATAATGGCCATTAGGCTGTAATTCACGATGCCGATGAATTCAGACTCAATGCCTTCGTCAACCTTGGACTCTTGATTTTCCTGAATTGTTCGGATCCGATTGGCCTTGATGAACAATTGATCCGTCAAGGATGAGGGACGCAGGATTCGCCAAGCCGTGCCATAATCAGATGTTTTGGCTTCAAAAAGCTTCGAACATTGGGAAAATGCCTGTTCGTACTCCTGCAAGGTGTCTTCGATTGTGCTCACTTCGGATTTCTTGAAATATCTTTCGCCAAGGTACAAACTCCTGTCGGGTGCACCAGCAAATCCAATGCCAATGTCCATGAAAACAACTGCAACTTTTCAACTGACTTCACAGGGAAAGACGTGGGATCTTGTCACACCTCAGGTGATGGGAATTGTGAATTGCACGCCGGACTCTTTTTTTGCCGGGAACCGTTTTGAAGCAACGGATGTTGCCATAAACAAAGGCATTGAGATGCTTCATCATGGAGCAAACGCTATAGACATTGGAGGACAATCCACGCGACCGGGTGCTGCAGAGGTTTCTGCCGATGACGAATGGCAACGCATTCGATTGGTCATCAAAGGCATTTTAGAAGCGAATCCTGATGCCATTCTATCTGTGGACACCTTTCATGGTGAAGTCGCTAGACGCGCGCTGGAATCCGGAGTGTTTATGATCAATGATGTCTATGCCGGACAAAAAGATGAAGGGGTTGTGGATGCCGTTCGATCTTTCGACGCTCCGTTGGTCATGATGCACATGCAAGGAACGCCGGACAACATGCAAAACAGTCCGCAGTACACCGACGCCAGCGCTGAAATCCTAGCCTGGCTCGCACATCGAATGAAAACTTTGCAAGAAAAAGGAGCCCGCCAATTGGTTTTAGATCCTGGTTTCGGTTTCGGTAAGACATTGGAGCACAACTTTCAAATCCTGAAGTCCTTTGAAACCTTCAAAAAACTCGATTTGCCCATACTAGCCGGTGTTAGTCGAAAATCAATGATTTGGAAGACTTTAAAAAACTCACCCGAGGAATCCTTGAATGGAACAACTGCGTTGCACGCTTGGGCACTGAATGGAGGGGCGAACATCCTTCGCGCACACGACGTGAAAGAAGCACTGGAAACTACTCTTCTATTCAACCAAATGCACGTGACCTAATTTCAGTGTTGAATCGCAAGTCGAGCAGACGCCCCAGTCTCATCTTTCAAGATGTACATGCCACTTGGCAAATCTGAGGTGTTCAGATGCAGGCCGACAGATCCCGGTAAATTCTTCCACTCCTTGCACTGTTTTCCAGACAAATCAAAAAGTGAGAGCGTCCCGTTCCAACCTTCTATACGCAAAACATCTCCTGCAGGATTCGGAAAAACCTGCAACTCCGTTTCTGCTTCGAGAGATTCAACAGAAGTAGTTCCCGTTGGAGCAATAGCAGAGGACGGCTGCACCATGAAAAAATGAGTCATTGAGCTCACTGCAATATTCCCACTGGGGAAATAAGGGTAGTTGCTCCAAGTGCCATCAAACACGGGTGTATCCGTCGAGGGGTTTGTATCGAAATAGCCGACCAATTCCAACGAACCTTGAGGAGCTCCATTGACATCCAAAATGCGCAAACCACTTAAATAATTCGACTGATACATCTTGTCTCCGATGATGTACATGTTGTGATCGATGGCTTCCACATCCGCCTCATAGTAGCCAACAATGAACGGGTTGTCCAAATCTGCAATGTCCATGATGTACGTCCGCGTGTTGTTGCCAAAGTTTTGCTCGTCCAATTCATCATTGAAAAAGCAGTATCGGTGGTTCTCACCGACATAGCCTTGGTGTGTATATCCCGATTGAGCATAGCCCAATTGAGCCACTGCTGTAACGTCCGATTTGTCCTCGGCATCTACGATAAAGATGCCAGAATACCCATTGAAGCAGATGACCATTTCTCGTCCGAAGTAATCTTCGTCAGGTCCCTGGTATACAATTGGGTGTACGTCATGGGAATATGCCCCATCGTATGAACCTACCAAAACCGGTTGTTGTGGGTTTTCAAGATCTAATATGTGCAACCCACCTGAGTACGTGCTCGTGCCTATGGCATAAGCGTATCCCGTTTCCTCATTGATCATGATGTTGTGAGCATTCCCAAATCCGCCATAGAATGCCGTTGGCTCTATCTGTGTGACCTGATCCAAAGGCAATTCCAGCAATGCCTCAAGTTTTACGATTTGCATTCCATGACCACCGGCCTCAGATACAATGTATGCGTGACCATCATATACTTTGATATCTCGCCAAAGGCTCGGTGAGGTGGCTGTCGGAAGATTTGCAAAATATTTGATATTCGTCGGCTCCGTCACATCTATGAAAGCTGTGCCGTTGGAACGGCCATAAATCGCAATCTCTCTTCCTGAATCAGGATCGGTCCAACCCCAACAATCATTGCCGTTTTCTCCACCACCCACGGCAGAAATAGGCTCGACATCCAAGAGCTCAACATTCCAGCACGGGTAACCGCCGGAATTTACAGTTGGACCCTGTGGCTCAAGTGTGACATCGTAAAAAAAGTAATAATAATTGAACTCGTTTTGCCCTTGAATATTAGTTCCAGTGATCGCTCCATATTCTCCAATTTCATACGGATAGTTCACTTCGCTATTTGCATCGTCTCTCCACAGCTGCGGGTTATCCGACATTGAACCAAAGCCGTAAGAGCCTGGGCTCAGCTCCCAATCAAACTCGACAATGCTTTCGCCGTCAGGCAAGTCATACACCTCGAAAATCAAGGGATCACCCTCTGTTGAGAAAATTGCAAGTGTTCGCGGACCTGGTCCATTTGCAAACACTCTCGCAGAAACTAAATTAACAGGTTGGTTGATTTCCAAAATATTAAAGTAAGCCCCATTATCATGGTATTGGCCTTGTTGTGTTGAAGATAATCCACCTGTTGCAGCGTCTCCTTCGCCCCCTGACAGTTCACAAGGATATGGATTTTGTCCAAAAACATGAGCAATTGTAAAGAGGCTCATCGCAATGGTTTGTAAAGTTTTCTTCATCTCTTACGCTGGTTTTCCAAGTCATAACAAGAACATCTATAAATGGTTGCCTCAATCAGCTCATTTCTTTACGTACTCGTTGTTTGCAGGCAACAGGCCATAGGACGAGCTGTAGCGCAACATTTGAGAAGCGAAATCACTCGGATAATCAATTTGTACATCCGTGATTTGACCCTCTTCCGAATGGTAAACCGCTTGCATCTCAGGATTGATAAATCCACCGTAAGGCGCAATGCCCAAAGATTCGGATCGATCCAAAACTTCCTGATGAATGGACTGGTCAACTTTCACACCGTACCCTTCGACCAAGGCCTTCGCAGCATCATAGTCTCCTTGTGATTTGATGCGTTGGACTTCCATTAATAATTCCCCGAACAAACCACGCAAACCATCGTAATCCTTTACATCCCAAAAGGTCTTGCCTTCACGCCTTACCTTTTCAATAATCCCTGCAGCCTCCGCTCTTTCAAAACACCAATGACTGATCCAAGCACGATTGCGCATATGAGCTTCTTCAATGTTGGCTCCCAATTCGAGACGACGCAACTGGAGCATCATGCCATTTCGAATGTAGCTGTCGTACTCAGCCTTTCCTGTCTCAAGCGATTCCATCAAACCCAGCTCCAGCATTTTTTCATCCAACATAAAATAAAGCGCCACCAAATCGGCGCGCCCCTCCTCCAAAGTTGAACTGTACTCCTTGATGGTTTGCTTTGGCTCGCCAACACCTTCCTCCAATTTTCCTGAAGCATGGCCAATCACCTCGTGCATAGCGGTATGTAACTTACCAGCCAAGGCTCCATGTGCCTTGCTCATTTCCATTTCCGTGTCATCGTGCGCAAACTCGCTGAGGATGCCACCACCGCTGGCGCGATCATAAGCTTCTACAATGTTTCCTAAACTCACAGACTTGGAACCATGCACCACACGAATCCAATTTGAATTGGGCAGGTTTACACCAATTGGAGTGCTTGGTGACGCATCTCCTGCTTCTCCCGCTACACTCACCACATTGTAAGTGATTCCAACCACTTTATCCTTCTTGTGCTCCTTCATGAATGGCATGTGATCTTCGAACCATTGTGCATTGTCCATCAATACTTTCATCCGCTCACTTGCATCAAAGTCCTTAATTTGAACAACGGTTTCATAGCTTCCGGTATACCCAAGAGGATCATTATAAACTTCAACAAATCCGTTGATGTAATCCACGTCGCCCTCCGTATCCTGAACCCAGTTGATGTTATAAAGTTGCCACTTCTCCAAATCACCTGTTTCGTAGTAGGCGATTAAGTTTCTGAATGCTGCAGCTTGTTTATCATTTTCCGCATACTGAATGGCTTGGTTGAGCCAAAAGACGATGCGAGAAAGCGCTTGGCCGTATAAACCTCCAACACGGTAAACCTGTTCTTCGATTTCTCCGTTTGAATTTTTCACGAGCCGTGAATTGAGACTATACTCAACCGGCGTGCGATCATTTTCTTGGACAATGCTCTCGAGGTATGCTTGCGCCTCCTCTGTTGTGACATCAGGCGCATAAAAATTCACGGCAGAACCTTCGACCAAGCCTTTCGTGGCATCCTGCTCTACTTTTTTGGATTCAACGGTGGGATCAAAAATGACCGCTCGGAGTTCATCACTTAAAACTGCGTCCGTGGCCGCAAGAAGTTCATCCAAATAGGCTTCTGAAAATTCGGGCTGTAATTTTGTATTGGCATAGTGGTGATGAATCCCGTTGGAAAACCAAATGCGCTTGAGGTACGTTTCAAAGCGACTCCAGCCGAGGGTATTTTTGTCGCCCTCGAATTTCACATAAACGAACTCGAGTAAATCTCGAATGCGCAAATTGTAGCGGTTGTTTTGATCATACATGATGTCGCGACCACTTAAACCTGCTTGATTGAGGCAATAAACCAGAGCCTTTTGGCGATTGTCTAACTGCTCCCAACCACCGATTTGGTAACGCACAATTTTGAGATCTGCAAATTGCTCCGACTGCCACACAAAACCTTCTGCGTCAGGTTCGCTGGCGCCTTTGGTCTTGTTTTCAAAAAAGCTCCAGTCATTTTCAGCGGAAGTGCCTTCGTTTGATGCTGAATCACATCCAATAAGGAATATTATGACGGCCGCCAGACTCAATGCCACTAGGATCGATGAAATTCGCATGATTTTTTTAATTGGTATGGCAAGGTAATGAAAGTGTTAGGCATTTGTACACTGACTATCTTTGAGGCGTGAGAAGATTTGCACGACTCTTGCTGCGCAATTTCTTAGCGCCCTTCGCAGTGACCATGCCAGTGGCGCTGTTCATATTGGACATGCAATTCCTGTGGGTTTATGCCGATGATCTCATCGGAAAGGGCCTCTCCCCTATGGTAATTGGTGAATTGATGATGTACGCATCGGCGAGATTGGTCAATCTGGCATTGCCTCTGGCCATTTTAATTGCCTCGATTATGGCCATGGGGTCGCTCGCCGAAAAGAACGAGCTAACCGCTTTGAAATCGGCCGGTTTATCTCTTCCACGAATCATGCGGCCATTGACGGTGGCTATGGTGATCATTTCCTGTGGAGCATTTTGGTTTTCGAATGCAGCTTGGCCTGTTGCCAATTTAAAATTCAGGGCATTGCTCTTTTCGGTGACGAAGCAGAAACCCGCGTTAAATTTAACCGAAGGAGTCTTTTACAATGGAATTGAAGGGTTTGCCATTCGCGTGGATGAAAAAGCGGAAGACGGTACGCTTTACGACGTGCTAATCCACGATCACCGCGAGGGAGAAACTGGCGTTTCAAGAGTCATTCGCTCCGATAATGGCACCATGATTCAACACGCTGACCGACTCCTTTTAACGTTGAACAATGGAGCCAGTTATGAAGAAGATTTAGAACAATCGAAACGAAGAAAAGAACGACTGCACCCGCACATTGGCTCGAAATTCAAACAGCAAATCTTTGAAATTGACATGACCTCGCTGGATTTCAGCAAAGTAGATGAAGGATTATTCAAACGAGCGCATGAAATGATGACGGTGAAGCAACTCGCTCAAGCTATGGATTCATTGGAAATCTTGAAACGCAATAAGCTTTTGGATATCGAGCAATATGGTGCGCGACAAACAACCTTGCTCCGCGACACTATCGTATTGAAAGCTGCACACGTTGCTCCTGCGAGCGGTTCAATTTTACAAGCACTCAGCCAGACAGAACAGCGCATGGCATTCGATGGCGCTCGGAGTATGGCTCGAAATGCTCGCCAAGGAATCGCAAATGCGATGGAAGAAATCCAAGCCAAAAAAACTGCTCAAAATCGACATTCCATCGAATGGCACCGCAAATTCTTTCTTTCGCTAAGCTGCATACTATTATTTTTTGTAGGCGCACCCCTCGGCGCCATCATAAAGAAAGGCGGGCTTGGCATGCCTACCGTGCTTGCCATCATGATATTCTTGGGTTATTACATTTTATCAATTGTCGGCGAACAGATGATTCGAGCTGGAAGCATTGAGCCCTGGCTCGGGATGTGGATGAGTACTTTTGTGCTTTGCCCATTGGCTTTTTGGCTAACATCCAAAGCCTCTCGTGATTCCGGTAAAATTCCGTTTTCCTTTCGAAAAGGCCGACCATCGCAAACCATTAGCCATTAAATTTGTTGATGCAATTGACGTCAATGCGAATCCTCCAAATCTGCCACAAACCTCCAAGGCCAAGTAAAGATGGCGGATGCAGAGCCATAGACGCCATGACGCGAGGACTATTGGCCTCTGGAAATCACCAAATAAAGGTGATGACCGTTGCCACTGACAAGCATCCATTTGAGCCGGATAAAATCGCGACAGATTACCTTGAAGCCACTCAAATTGAGGCAATTCATTTGGACACGTCTTTGCGACGACTAGACGCCCTGTCTGATTTGGTAACGGGAGATAGTTACAACATCTCCCGCTTCTATTCCATCGACTTTGACCGCATTCTGATCGAAGTTCTTCGGAAAAGCGTTTTTGATCTTGTCATTTTTGAAAGTTTATTCACTGCTCCTTACTTACGTACCGTTCGAAAATATTGCGATGGCATCGCGCTTCTTCGTGCCCACAACATTGAACACCGCATCTGGCAGCACCTTGCAAAAGAGACGAAGCCACTGACCAAACGGATTTACTTAAACTGGCTCGCCGACAAGCTTCAAGAATATGAAATCAATGCAATGCACGACTTTGATTGCATCGCAGCCATTTCCGAAGATGATAAGAAAAACTTCGAAGCACTGGGCTGTTCGGTTCCGATTCAAGTCGTGCCATTTGGTCTTGATATCCTAGAACTTCCGCCAGCAAGCCAAGGTCCGGTAAGCCATGTATTTCACTTGGGCGCCATGGACTGGCGTCCGAATATCCAGGGACTTAAGTGGTTCACAAGTCAAATCTGGCCACTCGTAATCCAAAGCATCCCCAATGCCAGACTTTGTCTTGCAGGAAGGAATTTTCAAAAAGATGCTTCGTGGCTGGATGTTCCGAATGTTAAAGTCAAGGGCGAAGTCGAAAACGCATGGGATATGATGACGAGTGACGGAATCATGATCATCCCTCTGTTGAGTGGAAGTGGCATGCGGATTAAGGCAATCGAAGCCATGGCAGGAGGCAGACCGATTGTTTCCACTTCGATCGGCATGGAAGGCATTCAAGGAATCAATCGAGAGCATTTTCACATCGCTGACAGTCCTGAAACCTTTGCATCCTGTATTGTTGAACTTCTAACCAACCCAAGAGAGGCGGAGGCCTTGGGCAAGCGAAGCCGACAACTCGTCATCGATCAATTTGAAAACCAATCACTGGTGACGAAAATGATACATGAACTTCAAGAATCGCAAAAGTTTTGAAAATTCTCTTCATCACTTCGCGTCTTCCTTGGCCGCTTGATAAAGGAGACCGCTTGCGGGCCTTTCATCAAATGCGTATGCTTCACCAAGAGCATGAAGTTCATTTGTTTAGCCTCACAGAGAAACAGCCATCTGATTCATCGCTGAAGGCCATATCTCAGGTGACCAAATCGTTTCGTTGGTACAAAATGAACTCCATCAAACGCATTGCACGTTTGACGCTAGCGGCACTTAGCACGCGTCCATTTCAAACGCATTGGTTTTACCAACGCCAAGCGGATCAGCAACTTCACGAATGGATCAAAGAGCTCAAACCTGATGTGATGTATTGTCAGCTCATCCGAATGGCAGAATATGTGCGGAATGATCACCACACCCCTCGGGTATTGGATTACATGGATGCCCTCAGCGCCGGTATGAATCGTAGATCCAATTTATGCCCTTTTTGGTACCGGTGGATTTATCGACTTGAAGCGCAGCGTCTTGCACATTACGAGTCAGTTATTTTTGACTACTTCGATGGTCAGACAATTATCAGCAAAGCGGACCGTAACCTAATTGCCCACCCCGGGAGAAAATCCATTGCTGTTATTCCAAATGGTGTCGATTCAGAGTTTTTCAAGTCGACTGGCACCGACATTAAAGCCCAACCTTCCAATTCACCGGATGAAATCAGCCCAACTCAATTTGTCATTCTCTTCACAGGTAATATGAGCTACCCTCCTAATGTAGACGCAGCAAAAAGGATTGTAAACGAAATATTACCGCGAGTGGAAATGCCTGGTGTGCGCGTTGTGATTGCAGGTACACAGCCGACAGCAGAAGTTCAGAAATTAGCAAATGAGGCTGTAACAGTCACGGGATGGATTCCTGATTTGAGAAAAGCCTATGAAGAAGCCGATGTCTTTGTCGCACCTCTGCGCATTGGAACAGGACAACAAAATAAAATTCTTGAAGCCATGTCCATGAGTCTGCCTTGCATTACAACAATGCATGTCATGAATGGTCTTCCAAAAATTGGCAACCTTTTACCGCCTCTGCAATTGGCTGATGATGTTATCGAAACCGCAAAAGCCATCGACATACTGCTCGATCAGAAGGAAAGACGTCTGAAATTGGGAAGAGAATCACGCCTGTGGATTGAAAATCATTGTTCTTGGGAAGTTCAATCCGCTGCACTTAAAATGTCATTCGTAAATTCAACCATCTACAAACCCGAAGAAGCCACATGGAAAATCAAGAAATGAGCTTCGTCGCAGGGATTCCAACCCTCGACATCAAAGCCTTTACGGAAGGGACTAATGAGCAGCGCAATCAATTTGTTCGAAATTTAGGACACGCTTATGAAACCATTGGATTTGTCGCCATTCAAGGTCATAGCATACCAGATGATTTGATTCAAAACTTGTATGCCCAATCACAAGCTTTTTTCAGCCTAAAACCTGAAGAAAAAACAGTTTACGCCCGTCCTGAGACAAACAACCAACGTGGGTTTGTAAGCATGGGAATCGAACATGCAAAAGACAGTGACTCGGCGGACTTGAAGGAATTCTGGCAAGTTGGACAGCCAAATCCTCCTGCACATGCAGACATGAATCACTTTCCTCCGAATTCCGAAGTCATCGAGACACCTGCATTGAAAAAGACGTCTGAAGATGCCTTCAAGGCTCTTGAAAATCTTGGACAACTCATACTGCGTGCCATCGCGTTGCATCTCGAGGTGGATGAATTTTATTTCGAAAAATGGGTGGCTGGGGGCAATTCAATTTTAAGAGCAATACACTATCCACCTATCACGAGAGAGCCAGATTCAGCGGTTCGTGCAGGCCAACACGAAGATATCAATCTCATTACGCTTCTCGTAGGTGCTTCCGCTGCTGGCCTCGAAGTTTTAAGGCATGATAAAACATGGATTCCCGTCACCGCGCTGCCGGAGCACATTGTCGTAAATGTGGGCGATATGCTCCAACGTTTGACCAATCATCGATTGAAGTCGACCACACATCGTGTGGTCAATCCGCCAAAAAGTGAGTGGGGAAAACCACGCTTTTCGATGCCATTCTTTTGCCACCCTCAACCGGAGATGCGATTGGATGCCATGGAACATCTAATCCCAAAAGGGGAAGCAGCTAAGGAAAATCCTATCAATGCTGGCGAATACCTCGTTCAACGTCTGCAGGAAATTGGTTTGGCTTCGAAGTAAAAACTGACGCTGCCGAACCATTTAACAAGCATTTCCATTCACGTTTAAATTTCTTTGCAATTGATCAGAGAGAAGAGAAAAAACTTTGGCGTTGTTTTGGTTCATCGCAAAGTCAACGCAAATGAATCCAATAAAAACGATTGCTATTGGCCTTTTATCAGGCCTATGCGGCTCCGCCCTATTCGCTGTATTTGAACCGCAACCCACCAGTCAGTCACCTCAGCCTGCTTCCTTGCCTCTAATGTCCGTTTCAAACGTGCATCAGACCGCAAATAAACAATCTGAAATTCGTGCAGAATTCGTGCAGAATTCGTTCGAATATGCAGCCGGGAATTCCATTGACGCTGTCGTGCACGTGCGAACCTCAACACAATCGAGGCAAGCCCTGAATCCTTGGCATGAGCTCCTAGGATATCCGACGAGATCACCAATTCTGGAGGCCTCAGGGTCCGGAGTGATTATCGATCCAAGCGGTTTTATCGTAACAAATCATCATGTCATCGAAGGAGCCGACAAAATCGAAGTATCACTAAATAATAATCGCACATATGAAGCTCAGGTCATTGGCGCCGATCCTTCAACCGACATCGCTGTACTTCAAATTTTCCCTGGCACCGCCCTGCCTTGTATTGAATTTGGCAGCTCTGATGACGTTAACATCGGGGAATGGGTACTCGCAGTTGGAAACCCTTTTGATCTAACCTCAACGGTAACAGCAGGAATCGTATCCGCAAAAGCACGAAACATTAATTTACTCAGAGCGCGGCCTGAGCGTGGGGTATTTCCCATCGAATCGTTCATTCAAACCGATGCTGCCGTCAATCCGGGAAATAGCGGCGGAGCGCTCGTCAATACAAAAGGCGAACTGATTGGAATCAATACAGCGATTGCATCTCGAACGGGTAGTTATGCCGGATACGCTTTCGCAGTTCCTTCTACCATAGTGCGCAAAGTATCGCAAGATTTAATGTTGTACGGTGAGGTTCAAAGGGCTTATCTGGGCATCCAGATTGAGCCTGTGAATCAACAACTCGCAAAAGAGTTGGCACTAGACGAAGTTGCCGGATGCTCAATTACAGCTATTGTTCCGGGGAGTGGAGCGGCAGATTCAGAAGTTCAAGTCGGAGATATCGTGCTTGCGATCGATGGAATAGAAATATCTGATTTTCCAGAACTGCAGGAATGCATGTCACGATATCGTCCAGGAGAAACGGTTGTAGTCCGCATTTGGCGTGAATTAAGCGCCTTCAACTTGACGATTCAACTGAAAGATCGAAATGGTCAAATCGCCGAAAAATTAGAACCCACTTTGCCGCAAACACATCATCTAACACCTTCATAATAAACGAAATATCTGATTTTGAAATAAATCAATGGTAAAGTGAACCTACACCAAGGTTATATGTTCCATCGTTGTGAGTACATTCAACCAGAGGCTAGCAATGTTTCCGCTAAATCTTTTGCCACTTCCAGGAGAAACAATAGCACTGCACATTTTCGAGGAACGGTATCAGGTTTTGTTCGACCAATTGGAAGCAATGGAAATCGAAGAGTTTGGCATTCCTTATGTCAATGGTGACCGACACATGAAGCTTGGTGGTTTGATGAGGCTCGTATTAACTTCCGAACCAGATGAGAATGGATTCAGAGATGCCGCCGTTCAATGTGTAGGTCTTTTTACAGTTGACTCAATGACCTCAAACGCGATGAATGAAGACTCGTCGCCCTATCCCATTGGAAGCGTCAAGCGATGGACAGGTTGGAAAAACTATACCTTATCGTCTAAAGCTGCCGCTGATTTTAAAAAAGCGAAAGAATTGTCAGATTTGACAAGCAATGGCCGTGGCGCCGGTTCAAAATCATTTGGTGATCTCATTAAGGCACTGATCGAACATCAAATCAATGCCCAACACCGGTTTGACATTTTGAACTCATTGGATGAGTCAACTAGGAACGAACGCATCGAAAACATGGCACGCTTCACATTCCTCATTGCTGAACAAGAAGCCCAACGAAATAAAGGCTACTTTCCCAACTGACTGCTTATTTTTGTGGCATGATGAAAAAGCATCTCCCACTCCTCACCACCGGAATTTTGGTCCTAACCATAGGATTTACAGCCTGTAACGGTGAAAATAACCCCAATGAATCGAATGAACCTGTGGCTTCGTCAAACCCAATGACGGAGGAAGGCTTAAGCGTGACCATTGCACGCAATGAATTGCATGCATTTGTTGGTCAAGACACGCTCGAACAAATCGCTCAAAACATGTTCGATTATTTCAAGAGTACCAACGATGCTGATTGGGACCAGCTAATGCACCACTTTCCGCTACATAAAAACTCGGATACCGCATTTGTTAACAGCAGTAAAAGAGCGCTCGATTATTGGACAGAACGGGGTGTTCAAAACCGCACTGAGATGGCTGAAATCGTATATGCAAGTCCAGCGTTTCAAGATGGTGATCAAGAGGTTGTGCTCATCAATATGAATTTGCGCCACTACGTCGAATTCCTCCCACATTATGATGGCCCAAGTCCTTCTGGTATGAAAGGAATGGTAGAGTCAAACTATGGCAAAGGAAATGCCACATACAAGGAAAATGAAATCCTTGAGGGAGATTCCTCGGCTTTTCGATATTGGGAAATCACTGGATTGAATCGAATCTGGGCATTGTCTCACGTGGACTCCAACCACTGGTGCTTCTTGCCTCCCAATTTCAACGAATCAGGATCAGCTTTCATGATGAGCAGCGATGCTATGGTGGGTGGCTTGCGCCACAGAAGGGAAAACGATCCAACCGCACAGAAATAATCATTAACGCGATGAAGCCCATCAAATGGCACATCCCGAACGAGTCGTCACCTCTTGAAGCAGTGATGATTGGCATCGGAATAGGGATGGGTAAACCTCCAGCTTTGGAAGAAACCTACGACCCTCTCTCCAGATATCATGTCCTGCAAGGCACATATCCAACAGAGCAGAGTGTAAGTCACGAATTAGATGAATTCGCTAATGAATTGAAGACCATGGGCATCCAGGTGCTTCGACCGGATGGTCTCGGCATAAATCAGGTCTTTACACGTGACATAGGTGTTGTGGTAGAACATCAATTCATCATGACCCATTTGGTGGAAGAACGAGAAGAAGAACAAAAAGGATTGGAGTCGATGCTTCATCGCAATCCCGGTGCCGTCCTCCGCCCTCCAGAAACGGTTCGAATGGAAGGTGGAGACATCCTTCCCATGGGAAACGAAATTTGGGTGGGCTATGCGAGTCCAGAGCGTTTTGCGAAATACACAACCGCCCGAACAAACATCGAAGCCATTGCATGGCTCAAAAATCAATTTCCGGAAAAACGGGTCATCGGTTTCGAACTGAACAAATCTGATACCGATTCACTTCAGAACGCCTTGCACCTTGATTGCTGTTGCTCCCCTCTGGGAATGGGTCACTTGCTGCTGCACCGTCCAGGGTTTGCAAAACAAAAGGAACTCGATGTGCTGATCCAACGGTACTCAGAATCGCACATTATGGATGTCACGGCACAGGAGATGCAAACCATGCATTGCAATGTATTCAGCATTGCACCAGACACTGTCATATCAAATCGAACATTTGAAAGAACCAATGCTCAGATGAGATCGTGGGGCTACCATGTCATTGAAGTGGAACTATCTGAAACCTCCAAAATGGGAGGACTCCTCAGATGCTCCACCCTCCCATTGCGCAGAAGATAATCTGATATGAAACAAAGCACTTCAAACGTATTCATGATTCGGCCACAATCCTTCAGGAAGAATGAAGAGACTGCTACGAATAACCTTTACCAAAAGTCACTTGACGGAATCGAACCGGATGAAATGATTCGAAGAGCACAGAAAGAATTTGACACGCTCTCTGAAGCTCTCGGGGAAGCAGGGGTGAATGTTTATGTATTTGATGAACAAGTGCCATATGAAACACCAGATGCACTCTTCCCCAACAACTGGATTTCCACCCATGAGAACGGAACCGTTGGTTTGTATCCGATGTATGCAACAAATAGGCGCACAGAACGCAGGGAGGACATCATCGTTCAACTAGAACATGAAGGTGGCTTCAACATTCAAAACATCATTGACTTCACTGAATTTGAAACGCACAACCGATTCCTAGAAGGAACAGGAAGCATGGTATTGGACCGCGTGCACCGAAAAGCGTATGCAGCGATCAGTCCGAGAACAGATGAAACGGCTTTGCTTCACTTCTGCGAAGAATTTGACTACGAACCTGTTGCATTTTCAGCATTGCAAAGCGCGGCGGGAGATCGCCTACCCATTTACCATACCAATGTAATGATGAGCATTGGCTCTGGATTTTGTGCCATTTGCCTCGAAAGCATTGATGACGAGGAAGAACGAGAAGCCATTCACAATGAACTCAAAGGCGATGGGCTCGAAGTCATTCCATTGACAGAAACACAAATCGAAAAATTCGCTGGCAATATGCTCGAACTTCAAGGTCAGGAAGGCTTGATCATCGCAATGAGTTCGAGTGCATTCAATGCGCTCGACTCCGAACAAATCGATGCTCTGCAGCGCTTTGGTTCAATCGTACACAGCGATCTAACGACCATCGAAACCTGTGGCGGCGGAAGCGCCCGTTGCATGATTGCCGAAATCCACCTCCCAAAGGCTTAAGCCCTGTAAACATCCACCTCCCTGATATGCCAACCCTCGACCAAATCATCCAAGGAGCCATCGTCTCTGCAAGCAAGCATTGCTTTCAGACAGAGCTTGACCCTGAGACCATTCAGGTTCAACAAACCCGCAAAGAATTTGAAGGTGACCGAACAGTGGTGGTTTTTCCGCTCACCCGAGCATCGAAATCATCTCCAGAGGCCACCGCCGAACTTCTAGGACAACATCTCGTAGTGAGCCATGAACTGATTAGCGCGTATCAAGTGGTGAAAGGTTTCTTGAATCTGACCATCATTCCTTCTTATTGGACATCGGAGTTGGAAAAGGCAGTTCAAATGAAGCAATTTGGATTTGGTGATGCCCATTCACTGCCTAAAGTGATGGTCGAATACTCGTCGCCCAATACCAACAAACCTCTTCACCTCGGTCATTTGCGCAATAACTTTTTAGGTTATAGCGTGTCCCGCATTCTTGAGGCGGCTGGACATTCAGTCGTGAAAGTGCAAATCATCAATGACCGCGGTATTCACATATGCAAGTCCATGGTGGCATGGCAACTGTTCGGAAACGGTGAAACTCCTGAAAGCGCCGGAATCAAGGGTGACAAATTGGTGGGCAAGTATTACGTTCGTTTTGATCGAGAGTACAAGCAGGAAATTAAGGCTCTCACTGCTCAGGGAATGAACGAAGATGACGCCAAGAATGAGGCCCGTATGATGCAATATGCACGCGACTATTTGGCCAAATGGGAAGCCAATGACCCAGACATTGTTGCGCTCTGGAAAACCATGAACAGTTGGGTCTACGACGGTTTCGCCGTTACCTATAAAGAAATGGGTGTTGACTTTGACCAACTCTATTACGAATCTGAAACTTACCTCCTCGGAAAAGACCAAGTCATTCGAGGTCTCGAAATGGGAGCCTTTTATAAGAAGGAAGATGGCAGTGTTTGGGCTGATCTTACGGCGGAAGGCCTGGATGAGAAACTGGTGCTTCGAAAAGACGGTACCTCGGTCTACATGACCCAAGACATCGGAACAGCAATCAAACGTTACGCGGATTATCCCGGGCTAGACAGACAAATCTATACCGTCGGAAACGAGCAAGAATATCATTTTAAGGTGCTTTTTAAACTCCTTAAACTACTCGGCGTTAAGGATTCTGAGCGCAATCGGCACTTGAGCTATGGAATGGTCGAATTGCCCGAAGGCAAAATGAAGTCACGAGAAGGAACCGTGGTGGACGCTGATGAATTGTTGGCGGAAATGGCAGATACTGCCAAGGAAATGGCCACGGAGTTGGGCAAGGTTGACGGACTCAGCGAAAGTGAAAAAGCCAAACTCTTCAAGCAGGTCGGCTACGGTGCGATCAAATACTTTTTGCTGAAAGTATCACCTCAAAAATCAATGATGTTCGACCCCAAAGCGTCCATTGATTTCATCGGAAATACGGGGCCATTCATTCAATTTAATTTCGTCAGAGCCAAAAGTGTCTTGCGAAAAAGCGAAGCAGCTCTTGGCACATTGGAATCATTTTCTTTGGATGCAAGTGTCTGGGATCAAACAGAATTACGCATCATTCAGCATGGCCTGCAATGGCCGAATGTTCTCCAACAAGCAGCATCAGAATGTGATCCGAGTCTCATCGCCAATCACTGTTATGAATTCACTAAGGCTTACAGCCGCTGGTACCAAGACCACCCGGTGATGCAAGTTGAAAACAAATCGCTGCAAATCGCACGCACTGCAATCTGCCTATTCTTTATCCAGCAAATTGAAAATGCAATGGGCTTGTTAGGCATTGAGATGCCTGAGCGCATGTAACTCAGTTCAGCCTCCGCTGCAATGCCTGACCCTCGGTCTCAAAGTTCAAAAATGTGGCCTTGAGTGTTGAGTTATCATAGGTTATCAATTGCTCTCCTGGTGGTAACGGACCGGTATGCAATGTTTCAACAGTAGAACGGGAGTCGTCCAGAAGCGTTAGTTCGCAATCATGCTTCCACCCTTGCGGAACGACAAAACGGATCTCCACTGCATCAGATGAGACCGATACATTCAAGCCATCAATCAAAGATGACTCCGCTGCAATCACTCCTTTGCGCATCGCTGATGCCATTCTTTTTAAAATTACCCAAACAACCCCCGAAGCAAGCAAAAGCAATAAAGCCATAGCTGCATTTTCCAAGAAATTCGTGAATGATTCTGCATTCATGATCACAGAGATATGATGCCTTCAATGACCGATGCTGCTTCATAACGCGTGAAGACATCTTCTGCTGACCCAACGGTTTCTACGATGGTAAATGCTGTGTAATTTCCGTTTCGCGATGGTCTGTTGCTGAATTGCGCAGAATCCGAAAAAACTGCCTTCAATGCAGCTACAGAGCCTTCATTTGAGGGCAGTATGAATTTAAACGAAAAAGAACACGGCCATTGGTGCGTATCATCAAGTTGCTTCCGGAGTCTTTTCCGTTTTTGTTCCTCTGTTTCATTTTCACCCATGGTAAAACAAAATTAAGGAATTTGGTCCGAGATATTTCGAGCATTTGACATCAAACAAAAAGAAGGGACCGCATCGAAATGCAGCCCCCTCCCTAGGAATCGGTCTTGCCAGACTCGAATTCTAAAACAGTTTGATTTTATTCCGGACAATCCATTCCATAGAGCTGGAAGAACTCCAGCAAGTCACTCACGTTGACCATTCCGTCATCGTTGATGTCACCTGGGCATGGATCTGGATAATCACATCCACCTGGGAAGTTGGCACTAGGATCGTAATCGTATCCTGCGGGATCCATGCAACCAACAGTCACGCAAGAGCCATCGTCAACCGACGCTATTGGATTGTAATTGGCAGATGCCATATCCGTACATCCCTCGTATACACAAGAACCATCGTCGATGATCGCAGCTTCATCATAATTGAGTGCATCTGCATAAGTGCATCCTGTGGAGTAAATCGCCGTTACCAATTGCTCAATAGTTGTTGAGTTGCCACATGCGTCTGTAAAGACCATGGTACGATTCAACTGGTAGCTGTAGATTCCTGATCCAGAGTAGATGTCGGTCGTGGTGTAAGTATAATCACTGCATCCATCGTAGACTTCGGAAATTCCTTCGAAGTCGTCTATGTTCTCGCTCGCAGAATCGTAAAGGGTAATGCTCGCTTCGTAGACAACAACGGGAGCTGTAGTGTCCTCTAGAGTGATGGTTTGCACAGCACTAGAGGTATTCCCACAACCATCTGCAACTGTCCATGTACGTGTTACAACGTTGTCCGCAAGGCAAGAACCTTCAGAAGTTGAAAGCTCGTCTGTGTAAGACACAATGATGTCAGCGCTACAAACATCAGCAGCGTCCATAACGTCGCCTGTCGCACTGAGGTCAGCCAGGTCAGTATCGCATTCAACAGTCACATCCATTGGAGCCGTGAACGTCGGTGCAATCAGGTCATTGTAAGTCACTTCCTGTGAAGCACTCACTGAGTTTCCACATGCATCGGTTGCTGTGTAGGTGCGGATGAAGTTCATCTCACCTGAGCATCCCATGGTTGTTTCCACATCTTCATAGGTCACTTCGACTGCAGAGCAGTTATCCGTAGCACCCGGTGCTGCTGGCATCGCATCGCCACACTGCAACTCAACCGCTGCAACAACCTCATCCATGACTGGTGCCACGTCATCTGTTACGGTAATCGTTTGAGTGGCTGAAGAACTGTTACCACATCCGTCCGTGAACGTGTACTCACGTTCTACAACGAAACATCCATTTGCCCCCTCTTGAGTGCTAGATGCTTCGCTCCATGCAATGGAGATTCCACTCATGCAGTTATCCGTTGCCTCGGTGGCACCATATGCCGCTGATGAATCATATGCATCGCATGTTACAGTCGCATCTGTCACAGAGCCTGAAGGAGCTTCAGTGTCCACTCGCGTGATCATCTGAACCGCTGTTGAAGCATTTCCACAGCCGTCTGTGGCGGTGAATGTTCGAGTAATCACGGCCATTCCTGTGCAGTTTGCATCACCTTCGCTATCCGAGAAAGTGACAGTAACTCCAGAACAAACGTCCTCGGCAGTAGCCATATCCATTGGAAGGGCATCACCGCACTCCAAGTCGGCATCAGCCGGCACTGAGGTGAAGTAAGGAGCGACATCATCAACCAATGAAATGATCTGGTCTTTCGACGATGCATTTCCACAGGCATCTGTTGCTGTCCAAGTTCGAACAATCACATCACCAGCAAAGCAATTGCTATTACCAGCATTATCGCTAAAGGTAACGGTCACTGAAGCACTGCATGCATCAGCGGCATCCATTACGTCTCCTGTAACACTGAGATCATCCGTATCATCAGTACACGCAACAGAAATGTCTGCAGGTGCGTTGAACGTTGGAGCCGTTGTATCAACCACTGAGATGGATTGATCAACAACAAGGGTGTTCATTGCGTTGTCAGCAAACGTCCACGTTCTGACAATGGTGTATGAACCCTCGCAACCTCCTGCCGTAACCATGTCTGTGTAGGACGCGTCGAGCGCTGTATCGCACTCATCTTCCACCAATGGTTGGCGAATATCAGAATCTACGTCACTGCACTCCACTGTGTAGTCTTCTGAAGCAACAAGCACTGGTGCCTGCTCGTCATATAGACATATACTGCAACCTTCGCCTTCGATCGGGTAAAAGCAGCTTCCGTCATCATCGTAGTTTTCTTCGCTATAGTTGCATGCCATTTCATCTGCGCAACCGCAGTTATCGCTTCCGAATGAAAGTGATACATACATGGTGCTTCCAGCAGATAAACCTTCTGGGAAAATCTGAACAAACAACTCACCATGTATGGTACCTGGAGTGGTGATTTGAGCAACCAAAACGCGGTTGTCATCACCCGCCAAACCATACTGAGCAACCATATCATCCGCATTGATGTACCATCCGCTTCCAATGATATCATCGATCATGATGCTTCCACCTCCTTCAAACTCACTGACCCATGAAGGCAATCCTCCGTTTTCCACTGGCGGAAAGTCGATGACCGAAGCTGGCGTGTTATCACCAATTGTCACGTATGAATCTGAAGCCAATAATGGATAGAATCCGAAGAGTTCTGGTGCTGACGGCAAGAACGAGCCTTGTCCATTTTGATAGATTTCGCTTGAAGATGCCAAAACAATAGGGTTCTGAGCATTTCCGAGAATTGCATTAAGCACATCTGTAGAATTCACTGTCGAAACATAAACTTGGTACGTTGTAGCACCTTCAACATTTGACATCATTGATTCCACCTCGATTCCGTAGCCTTCATGGCTTGAGG
>DCPZ01000022.1:0-6578 GCA_002323795.1 Flavobacteriales bacterium UBA1531
CTGTCGGATTTCTGTCATCTCAATCATCACTGTGCATAATCAGGTCGTACAACAAATTTGCATTTCACGGGCAGCTTTTGTGCACCGAGTCGCAAAGCTTCTTGAGCGGTTTCTGGAGAAACTCCATCTACCTCAAACATCAAACGCCCGGGACGAACAGGAGCAACCCAATGGCTAGGTGCACCCTTACCCTTACCCATACGGACTTCCGCTGGTTTTGAGGTGATCGGCTTGTCTGGAAAAATTCGAATCCACACTTGTCCTTCACGTTTCATGTAACGGTTGATCGCAATACGAGCGGCCTCAATTTGTCGAGAAGTGATAAAACCCTCCTCTAACGTTTTAATTCCAAACGATCCATATGCGAGGGTACTTCCGCGATACGCCAATCCGCGTATCCGACCCTTTTGCATTTTCCTAAACTTGGTTCTTTTCGGCTGTAGCATGACCTAAATCTTCTATCAGTTACGGGTACGACGACGGCCTCCACCACCTTGACGGCTAGCGTTGCTTGGGCGACGATCCTTCGATTGCTTCTGAGGTGGAATCGGTGACAAGTCTTTCTTGCCATAAATCTCTCCACGGCAAATCCAGCATTTGATGCCAATTCGACCGTAGGTGGTGTGAGCCTCCATCAACGCGTAGTCAATGTCAGCACGGAAGGTGTGTAAAGGAATACGGCCTTCTTTGTAGGACTCAGAACGTGCGATCTCAGCGCCATTCACCCGTCCTGCAATGTTAATCTTGATGCCCTCTGCTCCTAGACGCATGGTGCCCGCAATTGCCATCTTGATCGCTCTTCTGTGTGAGATTCGCGCTTCGATTTGGCGTGCAATGCTCTCCGCTACCAACTTCGCGTCCAACTCCGGACGTTTGATTTCAAAGATATTGATCTGCACCTCTTTGCCTGTCAACTTCTTGAGTTCTTCACGCAGTTTGTCGACCTCCTGTCCACCTTTGCCAATGATGACACCTGGGCGAGCAGATTTGACGGTTACCGTCACCAACTTGAGCGTTCGCTCAATGATGATGTTGGATACACTCGCCTTGCGCAAACGTGCTAACAAGTATTCACGGATTTTCTCATCTTCTACAAGTTTGTCCTTGTAGTCATTGCCTCCGTACCAGTTAGAATCCCATCCTCGGATGAAACCTAGGCGATTGCCAATCGGATTTGTTTTCTGTCCCATGAATCAGTTTTTAACGGAGTCTACAATGATGGTTACGTGGTTGCTGCGCTTCCGAATTCGGTGCGCGCGACCCTGAGGTGCTGTCTGCAATCGCTTCAACATGCGAGCGCTATCAACCTTGACTTCACGAATGATTAAATCCGACTCCTCTGGTCGAGACCCTTCATTCTTCGCTTCCCAATTCGCAATTGCTGAGAGAAGCAACTTCTCCAATCGGTTTGAAGCCTCTTGGGGGCTGAATTTCAAGATGTTTAAAGCTTGAAATACATCCTTGCCACGGACACTATCCGCTACCAAACGCATCTTGCGAGGCGATGTAGGACAATTATTAAGCTTGGCAATTGCCGTGCTTTTCATTTCCTCTTTCCGCGATTCAGCGGCTAATCTTTTTCGTTTTCCCATGACGATTAACGCTTCTTATCCTTCTTGTCCGCGTGACCACGGAACGTTCGGGTGGGTGAAAATTCTCCAAGTTTGTGACCAACCATATTCTCTGTGATGAACACAGGAATGAACTGTCGTCCATTGTGGACGGCAATGGTCAATCCTACAAAGTCAGGAGTAATGGTGCTGGTTCGAGACCAGGTCTTGATCACCGACTTTTTGCCGGATGCATGCACAGCGTCAACTCGTTGATTGAGTTTGTAGTGCACAAATGGGGGTTTCTTAAGCGAACGAGACATGGCTATTACTTCTTCCGACGTTCAATGATATACTTGGAACTTTTCTTGCGCGGATTTCGCGTCTTGTATCCCTTAGCAGGAACACCCGTTCGAGAACGAGGATGCCCACCAGAGGACTTACCCTCACCACCACCCATTGGGTGATCGACAGGGTTCATCACCACACCACGTACACGCGGACGGCGACCCAACCAGCGGGAGCGACCGGCTTTACCGGAAACCTGCAGGTTGTGCTCTGAATTGCTCACACTGCCAATGACAGCCAAACATGTCACTAAGATCATGCGTGTCTCGCCACTTGGGAGCTTCACGATTGCATATTTGCCATCACGAGCGTTCAATTGTGCGTAAGAGCCAGCGCTTCGGGCCATAGATGCCCCTTTACCTGGGTACAACTCGATGTTGTGAATGACCGTTCCCAGAGGAATGTCAGACAAGTACAGCGCGTTCCCTACTTCCGGGGAAACGCCCTTACCACTGTTGATCGTCATGCCCGGCTTCAAACCTTCCGGTGCGATGATGTAACGCTTCTCTCCGTCTTTGTATTCCACGAGGCAGATGCGAGCGGAACGGTTCGGGTCATACTCGACTGTCAAAACCGTTGCTTCCATGTGCTTGTTGCGCTTGAAATCAATCAAACGATAGCGGCGCTTGTGTCCACCACCACGGTAGCGCATGGTCATTTTACCATCTGCATTACGACCTCCTGACTTCTTCAGGGAACGCAACAGTGGCTTGTGTGGCTTATCCGCGGTGATGTCTTCAAATTTGGACAAGACCTTGTGGCGGGTGCCAGGTGTTATGGGGTTGAATTTACGAAGTGCCATGTGATCAAATGTTCTCGTAGAAGTCAATCATTTCTCCTTCAGCCAAACTTACGATGGCCTTCTTGTATCCTACTGTTCGCCCTTTCACGATACCAGTTTTTGTAAAACGCTGCCGGCTTTTGCCGTCAACACGAAGCGTGCGAACAGAAGTAACGGTCACACCGTACTCCTTTTCAATCGCTTTTTTTATCTCCACCTTATTCGCGCCGTCATCAACAACAAATCCAAAGGAGTTGTTCTTTTCCGTATCAGCGGTCATCTTCTCGGTGATGAGTGGTTTTATTAAAATCTGCTGCATGACCGATTTTATTTGAGCATCCCTTCAACCACCTTGTGAGCGTCAGCTACAAAGATGAGGGTGTTGCAATTCATGATGTCATAGGTGCTTACATCAGAAGCTACCATCACGCGATGCTTCGCGAGGTTGCGGCTGCTCATGTAAACGGCTTCGTCGGGAGCCGATAAGACCATGAGGGTTTTTGAATCCGCGAGTTTTAAACCGCTCATCATTCCAACATAGTCTTTGGTCTTTGGACCTCCCATCTTCACGCCATCCAAAACCACAATGGCCTTTTCCTTCGCTTTGTAGCTGAGTGCACTGCGACGAGCCAGTTGCTTCACTTTGTGGTTCAGCTTTTGCGTGTAGTCTCTAGGCTCAGGACCGAATGTGGTACCTCCACCTCGGAACAACGGGTTCTTGATCGAACCGGCTCGAGCAGTACCCGTTCCTTTTTGTTTCTTAATCTTTCGCGTTGACCCTGAAACCAATCCACGGTGCAACGTATCATGCGTTCCCTGTCGCTGGGCAGCGCGGTAGCGCTTCACATCAAGGTAGATCGCGTGGTCATTTGGCTCAATGCCAAAAACCTCTTTGTTCAGTGTGACTGACTTGTCAGTCTTTGAACCTTTGGAATTGTAAACGTCTACTTTCATCACGCTTCAGGTTTGCGGATTACAACTGTTGAGCCTTTGTGACCAGGTACAGCACCTTTGACAACCATCACCCCGTCCTCTGCCAAAATTTTGACGATTTCAAGATTCTCGATGGTGACACGGCTATTGCCCATTTGACCAGCCATGCGCATGCCCTTGAAGACACGCGAAGGCGTCGACGCAGCACCGATGGAGCCTGGCGCACGCAAACGATTGTGCTGACCGTGTGTTGCTTGCCCGACACCGGCAAAGCCGTGACGTTTGACAACACCCTGGAATCCTTTTCCTTTCGATTTGCCAACGACAGAAACGTACTCGCCTTCGTTGAACACGTCTTCTAACTTGAGGGCATCGCCCTCTTTGACTTCGCCATTGAATCCTTTGAATTCAACAAGCTTGCGCATCAAGCTCACTCCCGCGCGCTTGAAATGGCCTTGCATTGCCTTGGATGTGCGCTTTTCTGAGCGCTCACCGTATCCGAGCTGAATGGCTTTATAGCCATCCTTCTCGAGGGTACGAACTTGCGTTACCACGCAAGGACCAACTTCTAGAATTGTACATGGAATATTCTTTCCAGAGGTACTGTAGATGCTGGTCATACCTAACTTCTTCCCTATTAATCCGGGCATGGTTTTAGTGTATTAATTACAACAAATGGTATGTTCCTGTCAGACCTTAATCTCGACCTCGACTCCACTGGGCAATTCCAGTCTCATCAAGGCGTCAACGGTCTTTGAGGATGAACTATATATATCAATCAATCGCTTGTAGGCGTTTAATTCAAATTGCTCACGAGAGGTCTTGTTCACGTGAGGTGAGCGCAAAACTGTGTAAATACGCTGGTGTGTTGGAAGTGGAACAGGTCCACTGATTACAGCACCCGTTGTCTTTACGGTCTTTACAATCTTCTCTGCCGACTTATCGACTAAGTTGTGATCGTAGGACTTGAGTTTGATTCTGATTTTCTGAGTCATCTGATTCAATTTTTGCTTTAGCCCTGAGCTTCAGCGATCACTTTTTCTTGGACGTGATTCGGAGCACTGGCATAGTGGCTGAAAGACATCGACGATGTCGCTCGGCCCGAAGTCAATGTTCGCAGGTCTGTAACGTATCCGAACATCTCCGATAACGGAACCTTTGCATTCACAATCGTCTTTCCTGCTCGCTCGCCTGTTCCTTCGATTAGAGCTCGACGCTTGTTGAGGTCACCAATGACATCACCCATATTCGCATCCGGGGTCACAACCTCAAGCTGCATCATAGGCTCGAGAATCTTTGGCTGACATCCGCGCACTGCTGCACGGTAGGCCATTTTTGCTGCAAGCTCAAAAGACAACTGATCTGAATCAACCGGATGGAATGAACCATCAAGCAGTTCGACGCTCATGCTGTCCATCTGGTAACCCGCGAGTACACCATTCTTCATCGCTTCTTTGAACCCCTTTTGAACAGAAGGCACAAATTCCTTGGGAACGTTTCCGCCTTTGACAGAGTTCTTGAATACCAATCCTTCCTCCTCAGGTGTCGGCGATGGACCAATCTTGATGACAATGTCAGCGAATTTTCCTCGACCACCCGTCTGCTTTTTGTAAACCTCACGGTGATCGGCGTGTCCAAAGATCGCCTCTTTATAGTTCACCTGAGGCGCACCTTGGTTGCACTCTACCTTGAATTCCCGACGCAAACGGTCCACCAAGACTTCCAAATGCAATTCTCCCATGCCCGAGATGACAGTTTGACCTGTTTCCTCGTCTGTGCGGACCTGGAACGTTGGATCCTCCTCAGATAATTTCGAAAGACCGTTGGACAATTTGTCCAAGTCAGCCTGTGATTTTGGCTCTACAGCGATTCCGATTACGGGATCTGGAAATGACATACTCTCCAAGACCAACGGTGCCCCTTCAGCACACAATGTGTCGCCTGTGCGGATGTCCTTAAACCCAACAACCGCTCCAATGTCACCTGCTTCAAGCTCATCGATTGGATTCTGCTTGTTCGAGTGCATTTGGAAAATCCTCGAAATGCGTTCCTTTTTTCCTGAACGCGTATTCGTGACATACGAACCCGCTGGAAGCGTGCCTGAATATGCCCGAACAAAACAAAGACGTCCAACAAAAGGATCCGTTGCGATCTTAAATGCCAAGCCCGCAAATGGCTCCTCAGGATCAGGGTTGCGATGAATCTCGATTGACTCGTCATCAACGTCTGTTCCCGTGATTGCACCAACATCATACGGTGACGGCAAGTAAAGCATCACGGCGTCCAACATTGTCTGAACCCCTTTGTTCTTAAATGCCGAACCACAAAGCAGTGGTGTTATCTGCATTCCAATGGTCGCCTTTCGGATGGCTTCGATGATCTCCTCCTCAGTCAAGCTGTCGGCATCCTCAAAGTACTTCTCCATTAAGGTGTCGTCTTGCTCTGCAGCGGCTTCGATCAACAAACCTCGGTACTCCTTAACCGTGTCTACCAGGTCCTCAGGGATTGCGATCTCATCCCACGTCATGCCTTTATCCTCTTCATTCCAAACGAACGCTTTGTTGCTGATCAAATCCACAACTCCACGAAAATCGTCTTCCGCTCCGATTGGAACCTGCAATGGCACCGGGCGTGCACCGAGCATCTCCTTGATCATCCCAACTACGTTGAAGAAGTCGGCTCCTGAACGGTCCATCTTGTTGATGAAACCTATTCGAGGGACTTTATACTTATCTGCTAAGCCCCAGTTTGTTTCTGATTGCGGCTCAACTCCGGAAACAGCACAAAACAGTGCAACGGCACCATCCAATACACGCAGCGAGCGCTCCACCTCTACCGTAAAGTCGACGTGACCTGGGGTGTCAATGATATTGATTCGGTATTGCTCGTCGCGAAAAGTCCAGAAACACGTTGTCGCCGCAGAAGTGATGGTGATTCCACGCTCTTGCTCCTGCTCCATCCAGTCC
>DCPZ01000022.1:6883-13802 GCA_002323795.1 Flavobacteriales bacterium UBA1531
TGCTCCTGCTCCATCCAGTCCATTGTAGCTGCACCATCGTGAACCTCTCCAATTTTGTGGGAGATACCCGTGTAGTACAACACACGCTCTGTCGTGGTCGTTTTACCAGCATCGACGTGAGCCATGATGCCAATATTCCGCGTATAGTTGAGGTCTCTTTTAGCCATGATTGTTCGGCGTATTCAATTCGTTGTAATCAGAAACGGAAATGAGAGAAGGCCTTGTTCGCTTCCGCCATGCGGTGCGTATCCTCCTTCTTTTTATATGTACCGCCCTCTTCTTTTGCTGCTGCCAAAACTTCTGCTGCTAGACGCTCGGCCATGGATTTCTCGTTTCGTTTTCGGGCGAAGCTGATCAACCACTTCATCGCCAAACTCTGCTTTCGCGAGTCGCGAATGGGTTGTGGGATTTGGAATGTTGCACCGCCCACACGTCGGCTGCGCACTTCCACTGCTGGAGTGACATTTTCAAGCGCTCGCTTGAAAACTTCCAATCCATTTTCCTCACTTCGCTCTTGGACACGGTCCATGGCTTTGTAGAAGATGTCGAATGCAACGCTCTTCTTTCCGTCCAACATCAAGTTGTTCACGAAACTCGTTACAAGAACGCTGTCGAATCGAGGATCCGGCAGGATCAAATGCTTTTTGGCTACTCTCCTTCTCATGATCGATTAACTCTTGGCTTTAGGCCGCTTTGTTCCATACTTCGAACGACGCTGTGTACGTCCCTCAACACCTGCTGTATCCAATGCACCACGTACAATGTGATAACGAACACCCGGCAAGTCCTTCACACGCCCGCCACGAACCAACACAATGCTGTGTTCTTGCAGGTTATGGCCTTCACCACCAATGTATGCATTGACTTCATTGCCGTTGGTCAAACGAACACGAGCTACTTTACGCATAGCTGAGTTCGGTTTCTTTGGCGTTGTCGTGTAAACGCGCACGCAAACGCCTCGGCGTTGCGGACAAGAGTCCAGTGCGGCAGATTTGCTCGCAACGGACTTCGTGATGCGTCCTTTTCGGATGAGCTGCTGGATGGTTGGCATTCGACCTATCTATCAGATTACGTGTGTACAAAAACTTTTTCCCCACATTAAAGGGGGTGCAAAAGTAGCAGATTCTAACTTAAAAGCAATACCCCTGAGCTCCTTTTTTCAAGCATGGCCGGCTTTTCCGCGTATAAATTCCAAAATTCGCTGAAGCACAGGGGGGTTAGCAACGAAAAATCATTCTGCTTTGTCGGGAAAAACCACAACTTTTAAACATCGTCTTGAAGATTAAGGTTCTGTCATTACCAAAACGCAGCCCCCTTCATACCTTAGTTGAGTGGAATTTTTAAATGAATTGAATCCAGCGCAGAAAAGCGCGGCTATGCACAACGAAGGACCTCTCATGGTAATCGCTGGTGCAGGATCAGGTAAAACACGAGTGCTCACGTATCGCATCGCCCGCCTCATCCAAGGCGGAGTGGATCCCTTTTCCATCCTTGCGCTCACCTTTACCAACAAGGCCGCTCGTGAGATGAAAGGCAGAATTGCGAACGTCATTGGCGAAGGAGAAGCTCGTAACATCTGGATGGGAACCTTTCACAGCATCTTTGCCCGAGTGCTTCGCATGGAATGCGAGCGCATCAATTACCCACGCAACTTCACCATTTATGACACCCAGGACAGTCGAGCCCTGATTAAGGACATCGTCAAAGGACTTGGACTCGATGACAAAGTGTATAAGCCAGCGAGCATCCAAAGCCGAATTAGCAATGCCAAGAATAACTTGATTGATGCCAATGGTTATGCTCAGCACAGCGAAATTATGGGCGAAGATGCTCAAGCGGGCCGACCACGTGTGCATGAGATCTATCGCGCTTACGAAAACAGGTGTTTCCGGGCACAAGCCATGGATTTTGATGACTTGCTGTTCAAAATGAATGTATTACTCCGGGATTTCCCGGACCTGCTTTCAAAATACCAGCACAAATTTCAGTACATCTTGGTAGACGAGTACCAAGACACCAACTTCGCACAATACTTGATCATCAAGCAACTTGCCGCCCTGCGAGAGAATCTCTGTGTTGTAGGAGACGATGCACAATCGATTTATGGGTTTCGTGGAGCGAACATCCAAAACATCCTGAACTTCAAACAGGACTACCCGGATTACAGCCTCTACAAACTGGAGCAGAATTACCGATCGACACAAAACATTGTGAATGCTGCCAATAGTGTCATCGCGAACAATAAAGACCAGATTGAAAAAGTAGTCTGGACTTCAAATGAGTCTGGCGAACCGATCAACGTTCATCGCTGCTACAGTGACAACGAGGAAGGTCGTTGGGTAGCAACACAGATTTTTGACCTGCACAACCAGCAACAAGTCCATTGGCGAAATGCAGCCATTTTGTATCGCACCAATGCGCAATCTCGATCCTTTGAAGAAAGCCTGCGCAAACTCAACGTTCCGTATCGGATTTTTGGAGGCTTGTCGTTTTACCAGCGCAAAGAAATCAAGGACCTGATCGCTTATTTTCGACTTACAGCCAACTTCAGGGACGATGAAGCGCTGAAGCGTGTGATCAATTATCCAGCGCGCGGCATTGGCAAAACCACCATGGATCGACTGCTCGTAGAATCGGCTGAGCGAGACGTGAGCCTCTGGGACCTCGTCGTAGACGAACTAAATCCGCCTACCGCTGTGAAAGGGGCAAGCCTCAAAAAAGTGGTCGACTTCACCCAGATGATTCGGGGCTTTCGTGCCGAAATGGAATCCAAAGATGCCCACGATCTCGGCATGCACATTGCGAAACACACAGGGCTTGTTCATCAGCTGTACCAGGACAAGACCCCTGAAGGAGTGGCACGCTACGATAACATGCAGGAATTGCTCAATGGAATGAAATCGTTCGTCGAACAAGCGCGCGTAACCGAACCCGATGAACTGCCGACGATGGGAGACTTTCTCCTAGATGTTGCTTTGCTCACCGATGCCGATCAAGATGATGGCGATGACAACAAAGTCAGCTTGATGACCATACATGCGGCCAAGGGACTTGAATTTGAACACGTTCACATTGTTGGACTCGAGGAAGAGTTGTTTCCGTCCACCATGGCCCTTCAATCACGTTCTGAACTGGAAGAGGAGCGGCGACTCTTCTATGTAGCAATCACTAGAGCGAAGAAAACGTGCGCACTGAGCTATGCATTGACACGCTACAAATGGGGACAACTGATCCAAGCTGAGCCCAGTCGTTTCATTGAAGAAATTGACCCTGCGTGCGTAAAAATGCCTTCTGCGCAGGCATCGAAGCCAAACCCATTCGCTGGTGGAACAGACTTTGAGCAACAACGAAACAATTGGAAGTCGATGGGCACTGCTTCGCCAGGCGAGGCGTTTGGACGCATGGCAGAGAAAAAGAAAGACCGCAGCAAAGCATCGGTCAACCCATTTAAAAAATCTTCGAATAAACCCCCTGTGTCCTCCGAAGGCAAGCCACTTACAAAAGTGGCTGCCAACCAAACAACAAAGTCCAATTCCTCACATGGACTTTCCGAAGGGACAAAAGTCATGCATGAGAAATTTGGAAAAGGAAAGGTTTTACGTATCGAAGGAAGCGCTCCAAATGAAAAAGCCACGGTCTTTTTTCCGAGTGCCGGTCAAAAGCAACTGCTCTTAAAGTTTGCGAAACTAGAAGTCATGGATGCATGAAATTACCGGAATGGCCCGTCAGAAGAATATGGATCGCGCTCGCCTCAATAGCCGCGACAAGCGTGGGATGTAGGCCTGTGCCAGAAACCAACATATCCTTTGAAGTCTCCACCACCCTGGCGTACACTGGCACGCCCATTTCAGGCATTAGTGTCTCACTCGAAAGACGAAGCGTCGGCAATGGTGTATTCAATGGGAATTACGAGCTGATTGCGGAAGGAAGCAGCAATTCAGAAGGCCTTGTTGAATTGAATTTTTCCCGAGTCAATGCTCTTGATTATCAAATTACTGGATACGAAGAGGGTTGGTTTGAACGTCAAGTGTTCGTCAATCCCGACGTCTTTCTTGACAGTGAGTTGCAATCAATCGCTTTAGACATGACACCTAAAGCTGAAATCACCATTCGCCTTCTGAATGCCAATCCGTTTGATGAAATGGACGCCATTCAGTTTAGAACCTTAAACACTCCTGGGGATTACCTCACATGCTCCAATGAGTGGGGAACATACTCCGGCTTGGATCTTGTTGAGGAAAGAACCTGCTGGATTGAAGCAGATCGCTACCTTGCATATACCTATCGCACGATGCGCCAAGAAGAATGGTTCGATTACGTGGTAGATTCCATTTATATCCCTCGTGGAACGGCCCTGAATTTTACGCTGCCCTGGTGAACTCATCGAGCAACATGCACAACATCCAAAGTCGCCATTTCTCCGTCCCAAAAACGATTCGTTACTCCATGCTTGGCGGGCCCATTGAAGAGGCAAAACACATCATGATTGCACTTCATGGCTACGGGCAGTTGCCCGAGTTCTTTTTGCGAAAGTTCAATGCAATCGCAGATGAGGGCTGGTGCATCATTGCACCGGAAGGAATGCACCGTTTTTACCTTGATGGAACCAGCGGGCGTGTGGGTGCATCTTGGATGACGAAAGAAGACCGCGAGACGGACATTGCCGATTATGTGCATTACCTCGACGCCTTGAGCGCTCACCTGCATTTGACGGATCGTTGCCCTGTACTGCTCGGATTCTCGCAAGGAGTGGCAACCGCTTCTCGATGGGTTGCTGCAGGACAACAACACTTTAAGCATCTCATCTTGTGGGCTGGAGTCTTCCCTCCCGATTTCAATTGGACCAAAGGAGGGATTCACATGCGCGAAATGCGCGTCGATGTGGCATTGGGCGACACTGACCCATTTTTCAAGGATGAACTGCTCAAGAACACCAGCGAGGTGCTTGATTCAATGGATGTTAAGCACACGTTCCACCGTTTCTCCGGTGGTCATGCCATCGATTCGAATTTGTTGCGGTCAATTGTTGAGCCCTCTTAACCTATTATTTTTGTCCTTACCAAACAGCTTTATTTTGAAACAGCATTCTCAAATCTGTGCGAAAGCACTCCTGTTTTTAATTGCGGTCAGCTCTTCCTCGGATTTGCTCAGTCAACGCAGTTGGCCTCACGCATTGACAGACCAAGAACGTGACCATTTCGAACGCGTGGGATTCGAACCGCACGTTGTTCGAGGCATTGAAACACCCCCGCCCTACGACAACATTCGTACCGCAGCAGAATGGGAAGAAGTTGAGGCGCTGACCATCGCATGGACTGATTTTCCTTGCATTCAAAAACAGATCGTGGAAGCGGCAAAGGAAGAATGCACCGTAATCATCTTTGCGGATGATGAGGAACAAGTGATTGATTACCTCACGGGAAACGCATGTGGTGGACAATTGACTCTGGAAAATGTCCAAATCGTTCCAACCGAATACAATAGCATCTGGATCCGCGACTACGGCGCCAACACTGTATACGGTTCTTGGAATGACGACCGGGTGCTCGTGGATTGGCTGTACAATCGTCCGCGCCCTGACGACGATGCCATTCCAGACGTCCTGGCAGAGACCATGGGTTTGGAGCTCTACAGCACCACAGGCGAACCCTATGATTTGATGAACACCGGTGGAAACTGGATGTCAGATGGATTTGGCACTGCGTTCGCATCTGAATTAATCTTGGAGGAAAACAATGGTGGCAGCACATGGTGGACCGATTATCCCGATCACTCCGCCTCTGAGATTGATCAAATCATCTCAGATTTTCATGGCGTTGACACCTACATCAACATGCCCAATTTGCCTTATGATGGAATTCACCACATCGATATGCACATGAAGCTGCTCGATGAAAGTACCTTGCTCGTGGCGGAATATCCGGAAGGAGTTGCAGACGGGCCTCAAATCAATGCCAATCTCGAATATGTGCTTGCCAACTTCACCACTCGATGGGGAACACCGTTCGATGTCATTCGCATTCCCAGCCCACCTGAACAAGGCTGGGGTGGTGGATATCCCGATGCCAATGGCTGGTATTTGACGTATACCAATTCCGTATTCGTAAACAATACCATCCTACTCCCCACGTACTACACTGAGTACGATACCACGGCTTTACGGATATACGACGAAGCTCTCCCAGGTTACAATGTGGTTGGTATTGACTGCGATAACAATGGCGAGGCAATTATTTCACTTTCCGGTGCCATTCATTGCATCACACACACCGTCGGAGTTGAAGATCCGCTCATGATCAGTCACCTGCCACTGCCAGACACGGAAGACAGCACCAATGACTACGTGGTAGAAGCTTACATCAGTCACCGCAGTGAAATTCAAAGCGCCACCATGCATTGGAGCACATCACCCGATGAGGAGTGGAATGCTGTGCCCATGGCATTGCTAGCTGGCGAAACTGCAAATTGGTCCGCGAGCATACCAGCACAGCCAGTAGGAACATCCGTCTACTATTACGTTGAAGCAGAGGCCAATTCCGGAAAAACCGGAACGCGTCCAATGCCAGCACCGGAAGGATGGTGGTCATTTGCTGTCATTGATCAAAATGTCGGAATCGATGGGCATTTCTGGGTTGATCCATTTCTTCAGGCATTTCCAAATCCCGCATCCGCGATTGCGTGCGTTCCACTGGATCTTCCCCGTGCTGCAAAAGGCGAATTGTACCTATCCAACGCACTGGGACAGAAAATCCTCGTAATTCACAGCGGAAACATCAAAGCCGGCGTAAATAAGTATTTTTTCGATGCGCAGGGAATTGCTCAGGGGGCCTATCTCCTAACTCTTGATCTCGAAAATGGTCAGCGCTGGTCGCAGCATTTGATGGTGAAGTAGAGCGTTTAAAAATTGTCTAAGAAAAAG
>DCPZ01000022.1:14152-22662 GCA_002323795.1 Flavobacteriales bacterium UBA1531
AAAAAGGGTGACTGGAAAACGTCACAGCATCAATCTCTTCGTCCGAGAAGTCGGAGCAAAAACATGAACAAGTTGATGAAGTCGAGGTACAAACTTGTCGCCCCTAAAATCGCCAACTTCGAAGCCGCTTCACTCCCGAACTCAACGCCTGTTCCGATCCTTTTCAGCTTTTGTGTATCATATGCAATCAAGCCAGTGAAAACCACGACTCCTCCAATGCTGATGATGTAATCCAGTTGTGCAGAACCGATGAACCAGTTGACAAAACTCGCGATGATAATGCCGATCAAGGCCATCATAAGTAGGCTTCCGAACTTTGTCAAATCCGTTTTTGTAGTATATCCGACCACCGCCATCACCGCAAACGTTGCCGCCGTGATCACAAAAACCTGTGCGATGCTCGCCATGGTATATACCAAAAAAATGCTACTAAGGGACATTCCCATGATCCCGCTAAATGCCAAAAATAACAACGTCAGGGAGGTGGACGTCCACCGCTGGAACCCCATATTCATAGCCAAAATAAATCCCAACGGGGATAACATCACAATCCAACCTAGCATACTCATGCCACCCGTTTCAAGGTTATACAATTGGGAGATGAGTCCTGATTCAACGGTATAGTAAGAAGCGCACGCCGTTACTGAGAGCCCTGCAACCATCCAAGTGAATACGTTGGCGATGAATCGAGACACGGTCGATTCATCTTGAATCAAGGCATCATCAAAAATCTGAGGTGATTCAAATTCGTTCATTTCACAAAAGTGGGAATAAATGGCACTTCAACAGCCACAACACATCGCCAAAAAACCCTTTTTACGATAACCGTTGGCTACGAAACGTGAATCAAGCTGGACCACAATTCGTGCGGTACTTCCCCGCTAAAGCTACTGTTCGGAGCCAAGATCACCGATACTGCGTCATGCGAATGAAGGGATTCCTGGTGAGAGCAGATGACGCGAAAGTCCTTCACGCGATCGTCTTCACTCAACTGCTCATAAAGCAAACGTGCAGCATCCTCCACAAACTTCAGATAGGAACCATTCAGCTCGGCGAAGGCCATCTCATCCTCGCGTTTGACGATGACCTGTGTTTCGGTCTTCAGGGCCTTTTCGCAGATTTCCTGCAAATCTTCGATCCATACGATGTCATTCACCTCAACAGAGATTCTTGCTACCGATCGCTGTGAGTGTGGAACCGTAGCCTTGCCGCGCCTTTCCCGGGCATACTCAGCCAGCTCAAATGAGCAAGGGCAGGCCGAAGAATAAACAAAGTCAAAATGGATGACCTTCTTCAACGTACCCGTTTTGTCCAAGTCTCCTTCTAAGGTCACGTTGTAAAACTGATAACCTTGGTTCTCAGACCGCAGAGACGGCTTCATAATGGGGTACGAAAACTTCAATGCAACTTTCGAATCAAATGCCTCCAATCTATCCTGATAAGTGTTCAAAATGGCTTCGAGCTTATCCATTGTAAAGGCATCATCCTTGAAGTCATAAAAGGAACGCATGATGCGCGACATGTTGATGCCTTTCTTATGCGCCTCAAGGGAAACAGTCCCAGTCACTTTCGTCTCGAGAACAATGGATTCATTGTTCCTCGTCTTGTACTTCAGTGGCAAGCGGAAATTGTGCATCCCCACTTGCTGTATTTTCACAGGCGCGCCCTGGATTAGGGAAGAAGGACCATTTTGTAGGTCTGGGAATTGTTCAATATCCGTTGCGGATGGTCGGTACTCTGTATCGTATTCCATTATGAGGCTCCGTAGTAGTCCGCGTAGTTATTCTCCGTTTCGAAGAGGCGAACACGTTCCAACTTACAACCTAGCTCATTGACGATTGGTTCTAATTGCTCCCAAATTCCAATCACCAAATTCTCAACAGAGGTCTGCTTACCAGCCAACCAAGGCACATCCATATTCAAATTCCGATGATCCAAAGGCTCTTCAACATAATGGTTGATGATCTCTTTGAGATCGGCAAAATTGATGAAGTAGCCCGTGTCTTCGTCTATCTCTCCCTTGACCGTTACAAAAACCTCATAGTTGTGGCCGTGCCAGTTGGGGTGGGCGCATTTGCCAAAAACTTCAAAGTTCTTTGCTTCGTCCCAGCTGTCGTTCCAGAGTTTGTGCGCCGCATTGAATCGCGCGCGTCGGGTGATGGATACCTGTTTCATTGCGTTCAATGGCAAAGATAGGCACTCGCCTTCCTTAGATTTGCATTATGATTGTGATAACAGGTTCTGCGGGGTTCATTGGAAGCGCTTTGGCCGCAAGGCTCAATGAAGCTCGATTCTTCGACCTCGTATTGGTTGACGATTTTTCACGGCCTGACAAGGCCGCAAACCATGCCAACTTAACGTTTAGTCAAAAGGTTGAACGCAAGGATTTCTTTGAATGGCTCGATCTCAATGAGTCCCAAGTTCAGTTTATCTTTCACCTTGGAGCCCGCACGGACACCACTGAACAGGACCAGAGCATCTTCGACGAACTCAATCTGAATTACAGCCAAGAAGTTTGGAAACGATGCGTGACCTTCGGCCTCCCACTGGTATATGCTTCCTCTGCCGCAACTTATGGAGGAGGCGAGTTGGGTTACAAGGATTCTCATGAATTGGTCGCTCAACTCAAACCACTCAATCCTTATGGCGATTCAAAAAACAACTTCGATCAATGGGCCTTGCAGCAATATGAACTCGGAAAAGCCCCTTATTTTTGGGCTGGGCTGAAATTCTTCAATGTCTTTGGTCCGAATGAATACCATAAAGGCCGAATGGCAAGTGTGGTTTTTCACACCTTCAATCAGGTCACAGCAACAGGTGGCATGAAGTTATTTCGGTCGCACCGCGAAGACTATACCGATGGTGGTCAAACGCGAGACTTTGTCTACGTGAAAGATTTAACTGAAGTCTGTCTATTTCTGATGCATCATCGCAAATCAGAATCCAATGGTTTGTACAATTTAGGGTCAGGTAAAGCACGAACATTTTTGGACCTCGCTCATGCGACATTTGATGCCATGGGAGCGGAGCGAAACGTTTCGTTCATTGACACGCCCGAGGACATCAGAGATACCTATCAATACTTTACTGAGGCAGATATGTCCAAGTTGCGCAGCATTGGTTATTCGCGACCTTTCGCATCATTGGAAGAAGCCATCGAAGATTATGTGACGCATTATTTGTCGTCTGGGAAACGCTGGACAGCGCCCAAAGCATGATGCTCAGAGTGCGGCTGAGGCAGTTAAGATTGCATTGCCTCCAATTCCGAGCGAACAGACTTCAGGCGTTCCAACAATTCCTCACGATTCTGCTCAAGGACTTCATTCTTTGCCTCAGAATTGGAAGCTAAATCCATCTGAGCAGCGACATCTTTTCTCTTACGCATTGCTTTCCGAGCACCCGAAATGGTGTAACCTTGATCCTTGACCAGCCACCTTATCAAGACAATGACATCAATGTCATTTTGATGATAAAATCGTTTGCCCCGTGCATTCGTCTTGGGCTTTAAAAATACAAACTCCTTTTCCCAGTAGCGCAACTGAGAAGGGCTCAAATCCAGCTCCTCGGCGACCTCTGTGATTGAAAAATACTGTTTCTGAATGGTTTTATTCAGTGGCATGAAAATGCGTTATGTCTTGATGTACGCTCAAGGTAAACGAAAAAACAATAGAGCGCTAAGCAATTGACAATCAATCGAACGATTGATTCGAATCCCCAGCCTTCTTGAGCATTTCCTCGTATTGCTCTGGACTCAAGTCATTGAAGTAGTACTGCGCAGGATTGACCTTTCGACCATCCTTACGAACCTCGTAATGGAGGTGAGGCGCTACGGACGTGCCTGTCGAACCTACAAGACCAATCACCTCGCCGCGCTTTAATTTCTGCCCGCGCTTCACGAGCACTTTGCTCATGTGAGCATACAACGTTTCGTAGCCAAACCCATGTCGAATGATCACGTGGCGGCCGAAGCCGTTGTAGGTGCGCTTCGCAAGAATGACTTCACCATCTCCCGTGGCAAAAATTTCGGTGCCCGTTGGAGCAGAGAAGTCCATTCCGTAGTGCATCTTTCGAACCTTATAAATGGGATGGATACGATATCCATAACCACTGGCCATTCGCTTCAAATCCTCATTTCTTACCGGCTGAATCGCAGGAATTGATTTGAGCAACTCCGTCTGATTCTTAGCTAAATCAAATACTTCATCAAAGGAACGGCTCTGGGCCACCATTTTCCTTTGCAACTCAGCGAGCCTTGCTTCTGCCGAAATAACAGCTTCGGAATGTGAATATCCGCGCAACGCTCCTTCACGGTCAAATCCTCCTACTCCTGGATTTCGAAGATGTTCAGGGTATTTGTCCACCCCAAATATTGACCGGTAAATGGCATCATCACGATCAGAAACATCCTCAAGCACAACTTGCAAATCATCAAACTCACCTACCATTCGCTCCAACTGGGTTTCCAAAAAGGCAAGTTCTCGACGCTGCGCACGGTCATTCGGACTTTCGAAGTAATTATCGAACACATACACACTGCCAGCGCTAATGATAACGAGCACAGCTACCTTTCTCAGCACGAGAAAAACATAATCGCGGAGAGCGAATGGAATTTCTTCCATGCGGAGCGTTTGCTCGTTGTAACGAATTTTATGGAAACGCTTTGACATGCAATCGCAAAGGTGCAACTTATATTCGTGCTCTGCAGCAAATGCAAAGCCCGTTTTGCAGATTTTTGTAGTGAACAAGTCCGAAATTAGCGGAAAACAAATCCTAAACGACCCATGGAATCCAAGTTGATTCGAGAGCATTTCCTCCAATTTTTTGCCTCAAAAGGGCACGAAATCGTGCCTTCCGCACCAATGGTCATCAAGGATGATCCAACGCTGATGTTCAACAATGCTGGGATGAATCCATTCAAGGATCTCTTTTTGGGCAACAGCCCTATTGTACATCCAAGGATTGCGGATACTCAAAAATGCCTGCGCGTAAGTGGAAAACACAATGACTTGGAGGAAGTCGGTGTGGACACCTATCACCACACCATGTTCGAAATGTTGGGGAATTGGTCGTTCGGAGATTACTTCAAGCAAGAAGCCATCGATTGGGCTTGGGAATTATTGACCAAGGTTTACAAACTCCCTGAAGATTCTCTTTACATCACCTATTTCGAAGGTGATCAAACCGATGGATTGGAAGCAGATCAAGAGGCTGCTGACATTTGGGGCAAATGGGTTCCGCAAGAACGCATCATACCTGCATCCAAAAAGGACAACTTCTGGGAAATGGGCGAGACTGGACCATGCGGTCCCTGCTCGGAAATTCACATCGATTTGCGCAATGCTGCAGACCGGGAACAAATCTCGGGACGTGATTTGGTCAATGCTGATCATCCACAAGTTGTGGAGATTTGGAACCTGGTTTTCATGCAGTTCAACCGCATGGCCAACGGAAGCCTCCAACCGCTGCCTCACAAGCACATTGATACCGGAATGGGATTTGAGCGATTGGCCATGGCATTGCAAGGGAAACAGTCCAATTACGATACGGATGTCTTCACCCCGCTTCTCGTCAAGGTTGCGGAAATGAGCGGAAAGACTTACACGCGAACGGATTCAAAGCAAGATGTCGCCTTTCGTGTCATCGCCGACCACATTCGTGCAGTCGCATTTAGCATTGCAGACGGACAATTGCCCTCCAACACAGGGGCTGGCTATGTCATTCGTCGCATTTTGCGCCGTGCCATCCGATACGGATACTCCTTTCTCGGACTCCAAGATGCCTTCATGCATCAATTGGTTCCTATCCTCGCCAATCAAATGGGTGATGCCTTTCCCGAGTTGAAAAATCAACAGGTGTTAATCGAACGTGTAATCAATGAAGAAGAAGAATCCTTTTTGCGCACTCTAGCAAAAGGAATCGAACGATTGGAAGCTCGTATGCACGAATTCGAAGCGTCCAAAAAACTACCTGGTGATGTGGTTTTTGAATTGAACGATACGTTTGGATTCCCTCTCGATCTCACAGCTCTTATGGCCAGTGAACAGGGGTTTGAACTTGATGAGGCTGGGTTTGAAAAAGCCATGCAAGTCACCAAAGAAAGAAGCCGGGCCGCAGGCAAGTTGAGCACCGATGATTGGATAGAGGTCCACAGCGACCAACGCGGTGAATTTGTCGGATACGATGAACTTTCGACACAATGTAGCATTCTCCGATACCGCGAGGTCACGGCTAAAAATAAAAAATTCTACCAACTGGTACTCAATCGCACACCCTTTTATCCTGAGGGTGGTGGACAAGTGGGAGACAAAGGAACGCTTCGCCCTGAAGCCGGAGGAGACAGTCAAATCGTCTCTGTTTTTGACACCAAAAAGGAAAACAATCTGATTGTGCATTTCGTAAATGAATTGCCGTCAGATCCAAAGGCTCGTTACACAGCGGTTGTGAACGAAAGCAAACGCTACGACACCCAGCGCAATCATACGGCCACGCATTTGCTGCATGAGGCATTGAGAGAAATCCTTGGTACTCATGTCGAGCAAAAAGGTTCATTGGTCAAAGCAGAAGCTTTGCGATTTGATTTTTCGCACTTCTCCAAAGTATCAGCAGAAGAACTGCGACAAGTTGAATCCCTCGTGAATCAGCGCATTCTTCAGAATCATCCCTTGATTGAACACCGATCAATCACCATGAAAGAGGCGGAAGCAAGTGGAGCCATGATGCTTTTTGGAGAAAAGTATGGCGAAGAAGTGCGCATGATTGAATTTGGCACCTCCAAAGAACTCTGCGGCGGAACACACGCTCCGGCCACTGGTTCATTGGGGATGTTTCGAATCACCACGGAATCAGCCGTGGCATCCGGAATTCGCCGAATTGAAGCCATCACCGGCCTAGCCGCGTTGGAAGCCGCTCGAGCAGAACGGGAAACCATTGATGAGGTCAAAGAACTGCTCAAGGCCCCAAAAGATATCGCCAAAGCCATTGGCGATTTATTGACCAAACAACAAGCTCTGCTTAAAGAGCAAGAGGCACACAAAGCAAAAGCGGCCCAGGCAGCCAAAAAAGAATTAGCAGGAAACCTCGAGCAGGTCAATGGAATCAACATATTCATCGGGGAACTTCCGCTTGATACCGGAGCAATCAAAGACATTGCGTTTCAGTTAAAAGCCGAAAAAGCCCCATTCTTCGGCGTATTCGCATCTCGCGCGGGTGGAAAACCCACTCTTTCAGTTGCAATCAGTGATGATGTAGTCGAAGGAAAAGGGCTCAACGCAGGTACAATCATCCGTGAAATCGCGGGTCACATCAAGGGAGGTGGCGGCGGACAGCCATTCTTTGCAACGGCGGGCGGCAAAGATGAAAGTGGCATTCCAAATGCACTCGAAGCAGCTAAAAATCTTCTCTAGACGATTCCACACCCAATAAACCCCGCATGATGCGGCATAAAAAAGCGCTCTTAAGGCGTTTTTTTTATTGAATGCTTCATCGCTCAGGCGGCATGGAGTCCGGAGCGATGAGCCCCAGCGTCTTTGAATTGACCGTAAACAGGTCCTTGGTATTCCTCTTGATAAGATAGACTCAAATTCAACACATAAAAAACGTTGAACAACGCCGCAAGAGCGAAATCAAAGCTGGACTTTTTCCCAAACGTCTGCGCAAGCTCAATTGAAGTGCGAAAGAAAAAATAAAGATTGAAAACCGGAATCAAGAAGTACAACGCGTGGAATGATGGCCTTCCAATGATTTTCATTGCCATCATGACGTTATAACCTGGTACGAAAGCCGCCCATCCAGAAATGTTACACTTCATGAAAAGCCTGGCATTTGCTCCTAGTCCAATCAATGATAAAAATGCCGTTATCATTAAAAACCCTCCACTCACTTCCCACCCTAAAATGTAAAAATTGTTCATGGCTTGGATATTGCGTACGTAAAAAAGACGTGTACCACATGTGATGGTTGCCTCCTAACTCACACAAAACAAGAGCCTTGCGAATTAATCCGTCCTGACTAAAAGGCAACTTCTTCCAAAAAACCTCGATGAATCATTATTAGATTGTACTCAAACTACCATATTGTTTGACAAGTGCCTCATCAATTTTTCTGCCCTTTGGGGTCAATATGACCAACCGCTCAACCACATTCCTCAATTCCCGGATATTGCCAGTCCAATCGGCTTTTTGTAGCAACATTGCCGCTCCATCAGTCATTTCAATCAGCACCTTGCCGTGTTGTTCACAAATGATCCCAAGGAAATGCTGGGCGAGCAAAAGAATGTCATCACGCCGGTCATTTAAAGCGGGCACATGAATCGGAATCACAGCCAATCGATGAAAGAGATCTTCTCTAAATCGGGATGCAGCGATTTCTGCTTTGAGATCTTTATTGGTGGCTGCAACAATCCGAACATCCACTTCAATCTCCTTCTCTCCGCCGACCCGAAAGATTCGATTCTCTTGCAGCGCTCGAAGCACCTTGGCCTGAGCAGAGGGACTCATATCACCAATTTCATC
>DCPZ01000022.1:23036-36125 GCA_002323795.1 Flavobacteriales bacterium UBA1531
GCACTCGTAAAAGCTCCTTTCTCATGACCGAATAGCTCGCTCTCGATTAGTTCAGATGGGATGGCTGCGCAATTCACCTCTATGAATGGCTGACCATGGCGAGCACTCAATTCGTGCAACTGTCGCGCCACAAGTTCCTTGCCCGTCCCATTGCCACCTGTGATCAAAACCCGCGCGTCCGAAGGAGCGACCGTGCAGATCAATTCAACAATGGCACGCACTTCCTCAGATTCACCGATGATAGCAGAAGACCGTTCTGACTGTATTTTTCGTTCGAGGCGTTCGGTCTCCTTTTCCAATTTACCCTGATCCAACGCATGGCGCACGGTGAGTAAGATCCGGTTCAGATCCAAAGGTTTCTGGATGAAATCGAACGCTCCTTTCTTGAGTGCCTCAACAGCCGTATCCACTGTACCGTGTCCGCTGATCATTACGACATGCGACTGCACATTCTTTTCCCTCAAAAAGTCAAGAACCTCCAAACCATCAAATTTGGGCATTTTGACATCACAGAAAATGACATCAAAAGCAAATTTCGAAGCCAATTTTAGCCCCTCTGCTCCATCTTCTGCCTCAGAAACCTTGTAGTTCTCGTACTCCAAAATCTCCCGCAAACTCATCCGGATAGGAGCTTCATCATCGATGATTAAAATCTTAGCCATGTGTGTGTTTTTTTACTGAAGGTTCTGTAAGAGTGCTGCAAAGATGTTGCCAAAATTAAAAAGCAATGCATGCAGCTCATCGAATCATTGAGCGAAGCGCCCCTTCTCGAAGCGCATAGGACGATTGATAAACCAGACTATTCGAAGGCATCGCAGCCAAAACATATTGAACCAACATGCTCGATAGCGGGATCAGACGTGCTCGTGCTGGCGCCATGCCAGGGAGCGCAAGCCGCTCGGCCAGGTCGAGAATGAGCAACTGTTCATGAACATGGGCCAACCCCTTTCGATCAATCAACTGTACCTGCGGATGAATTGACTTACTCAACGACGAAGCCGAAGGAACAGCCGAGATTTGCGCCTGATTCACCAATTCAACAAACGTATCAAACGATCCGCTACTGCCCACTAAAATCTGGGGTTTGTGCAGTTGAATAGCTTTCCGCATCGAGGCTAAAATCTCGTCCAAATAAGCCACATAACGTCGAGCACCAGACTCCAAAAAAGGATCAGTGGGCCTTCCAAATTCCGCCAATCTTGAAACACCCGCATCAAAACTTTTGGCCCAGCACTTTTGCCATTGACCCAATTTATCCGGTGCCAATATGATCAATTCCAAACTCCCTCCGCCTATGTCCATAATCATCAACGGGGTGTTCAAGCTCGTCAGCGTCAGTTGAACACCGGCTTGGATCAAATCTGCTTCGTCATCACCATCGATGATTTCAATCTCCCATCCAACCTTGTTCCTCGCCTTGGCGACGAAATCAGCTGAATTGCTGGCATCGCGCAAGGCACTTGTTCCAAAAACACGCACCTCATCAACGTCATAGTTTTGGGTCGCCTCTTTCAAAATCCCCAATGCATCCAATCCCTTGGCAAAACGATCAGGCAGTATTGCAGCGCTGGAAAATCCGCCTTTGCCTAAAAAAACTTGGCAACGCAAGTGAAAAATCTGGACCCAGTGCGATTCCAAAAGATCCACAATGACCATGGTAAAGGTGTTGGTACCGCAATCAACTACTGCTACACGCTTATGAGATCCTTCCGTTCTTTGCATTTAATCCGCAGTGATCCAAGCAAATCAATCCGATTTTTTCAATCGCTTCAAGAGGCCGGAGAGGGTCATTCTCTTTCCATGGCTCAAAATACCCCTTCTAAAAATACGAGAGGACGCAAGAAGTAAGAAATAAGAGGTAATTACTATGCCGCTAATCGCCAAGAGTACCTCCCAAAAGGCAACACCCATCGGAATGCGCGTCAACATCATAATGGGTGCCGTCAGCGGAAAATAAGAACCATAAACCGCAAGGTCTCCCTCCGGATTATCAATCGACGAAGCGGCCAAGATGTACGCCAACAATGGGGGAATCATCGCAGGAATCATCAAATACTGGGCATCCGATTCTTGATCAACAGAGGCGCCAATCGCGGCAAAAATGCAAGCATACATGAAGTAACCCAAGACGAAAAACACGGCCGCAGCCAAGACCATCAATGGCCAATTCACATCGAGTAGAAAACTCAATTGAGACTGACTCGCCATCCACGTTTCCAAGTCCACGGCAACCGAGGCATCAGAAGTAGTCTTGAGCAATTCTTTTGCCTCCAGCCATTGACCGCCTGCAGCATAAACCAGCCAACCTAGTGCGGACAAGAGCAAAAGCTGAGTCAAACCGACCAGTCCAATTCCTATGATTTTTCCAATCATCAACTGCATCGGCGTGACTACGCTAATGACGACTTCAATGATTCGATTCGCCTTTTCTTCAATCACTCCGCGCAAAACATGCATCCCGAAGACCGTGATTTGTAAAAAAAGCAGCAGACTGAAAAAGAACCCAATCAAAGCACGCCCCGTGGCATTGCCATCCCGGGTCACCACATCCTCACCAATCAATTGAATCGAGGTTTTGAGGCGTTTATAAGCGGCATAATCAAGCTCCAAATCCCGCTTCACCTTAAAACGTTCAAGGGCCGTGGCAAGGTCCTTCGATATGATGCGAGTGGTGCTCATCGCCGGGGCTTTTTCGTAATAATATTTCGCACTCGAATGCTGCAAAATACCATCATCAAAAAAGACCATTAAATCAAAATCAGATTGAAGAAAGTCATCGTCATCGAGGGGCTCTAGGGCAAAACGGTAAGTCACCAATGACCGTTCCGGAAAACAATCTGGATGAGTCGGAACCCAGGTCTCAAGTCGATCTTCAAAGCGGGAAATCAGTCCGGAAGCATCCACCACAAGAACTTTGGCTTCTTCCTCTGTGCTTGAATCGAGCCATACTTGGAGTCCGATGCCAAGCAAGATGAGAAATGGAACGAGTAAAGTCCCGAGCAGAAATGCCTTTCGCCGAACCCGCGTGATCCATTCGCGATAAATGATATGTTTTAGCGTTTTCATGAATCTGCGTTTGAAGTTTGTCCAACTGCCTGCATGAAGACATCCCGCATGCTGGGCTGCCATTCGCTGCAAGAGGTGATGTTTATCTTACCCGAGATCCAGTGAATCCATTCAGACTGGTCTGTATCTGCTGATAAGCGCACCAGCGCGGTGTGCTCCCCCGAGCGCGGCGCATCCGAAACCACCTTTAACAATTCTGCACTCGCACCAATCGCCACACCAAATTCCATGGCCGTTCCACGGAAGGTCACTTGTATTTGACCATCTCGCGCATTGTCGCGCAACGCTTGGACCGTGCCCTGCAAGATCAAGTTTCCCTGATGCAACAAGGCCACCTCATCACACATTTCTTCCACGCTTCCCATGTCGTGTGTTGAGAGTAAAATGGTCGTTTCCCCTGATTCACTTAACTCCTGAATGGTGCTCCGCACTCGTTGCGCATTGATCGGATCAAAACCACTCAATGGTTCGTCCAAAATGAGCAAATCAGGCTCGTGAAGTATGGCGAGAATGAACTGGATTTTCTGAGCCATTCCCTTACTGACTTCGCTCACCTCCTTGTTCCACCAGCCATCCACCTCCAACTTTTCGAACCAATGCATCAGTTTGACCCTAGCCTCTTCTTTGTCCATGCCACGGAGCTGCGCGAAATACAGCGCCTGCTCTCCAACGCGCATGGTTTTATACATTCCCCGTTCCTCTGGTAAGTAACCAATGCGCGGAAGATGGTGCCTCGAAAGTGCTTCACCGAAAAAAGAGATGGTGCCAACATCGGGCTCCGTAATGCCGTTGAGCATGCGAAGCAACGTTGTTTTGCCGGCTCCATTGGGGCCGAGCAAACCAAAGATTTTGCCTTTTGGCACAGTAAAATTCACGGCATCCAACGCCTTTTGCGTTCCATATGTTTTGGACACGTGGCCAATGGCCAAAGCAACTTCATTCTCCATATGAGACGAAGTTAGTGGTCAGGTGAACATGTCACGCACTTTATCAAAGAAGCCGCGCTCTTGATGATCTGGCTCGGGATCAAAATTTTCTGAATCCTTGAGTTTTTCCAATAATGTGCGCTCCTCCTTTGAAAGCTTTTTCGGCACCCAAACATTGATATTGATGAGCAAATCACCTTGACCATAGCTATCAACCGCTGGCAACCCTTTGCCTCTAAGGCGAACGATGCGACCACTCTGCGTGCCTGCTTCAATGGTGATTTTCGCTTTACTGCCCAATAGTGGCACTTCCGCTTGAGCTCCCAACGCAGCATCCGTAAATGAGATGTACAAATCGTGATGCAAGTTTTTTCCATTGCGCTGGAATGATTCGTGCGGAGTCGCCTCGATAACCACGAGCAAATCTCCGGGCACGCCTCCCATGGGAGCTCCATTTCCTTCACCTCTCACACTCAATTGCATGCCGTCTTCCACTCCACCTGGAATGTCGATGCTCACAACAGCTTCCTTGCGCACCATGCCCCATTCATCCGAGCCTGCTGGTCGATTTTTGACTGACTGACCGCTTCCTTGGCACTGCGGGCAAGTCGATGCGGTTTGCATTTGTCCCAAAATGGTGTTTTGCACACGTCTGACCTGCCCCGTTCCCTGGCACATCTGGCAATCGCTGTATTCTGCTCCGTCTGCCTGAACCTGCTTGAACACCTTGACTTTTTTCTCCACTCCTGTGGCAATCTCTTCCAGCGTCAGCTTCACCTTGATCCGCAAATTGGACCCTTTCATGCGGCGACGGCGACCACCGCCCGCTTGACCTCCTCCGAATCCACCACCGAAAATATCTCCAAACTGACTGAAGATGTCTTCCATGTTCATGCCACCAAAACCCTGTCCTCCCGGGCCTCCGCTACCTCGCAAGCCGTCATGTCCGAATCGGTCATACTGAGCGCGCTTCTGACTGTCTTGAAGCACCTCATAGGCTTCAGCTGCTTCCTTGAACTTCTCTTCTGCCGCCGAATCATCTGGATTCTTATCCGGATGATACTTCAGGGCCAGCTTGCGATATGCCCTTTTTACGTCGGAGTCTGAAGCCTTTCGGTCCACCCCTAGAATTTCATAATAATCGCGCTTAGCCATGATCTTATTTCCTTATTCCCCAACCACCACCTTGGCGTATCGGATAACTGTATCATTCAACTTGTAGCCTGCTTCCACTGCATCCACTACTTTTCCTTTGTGCTCTGGAGAAGGAATCCGGGTAATCGCTTCATGTAAATCCACATCAAACACATCACCTGGATTCACCTCAATTTGCTGAATGCCCTGAGACTCCATGATTTGCTTGAACTTCGTGTAAATAAGTGCCTGTCCTTCTTTCAGAGCATTGGCGTCATCAACATCTTTCGACGCCGTTTCTGCCCGCGCAAAATCATCCAATACGGGCAACATTTTGTCCAACGAGTCCCGAGATGCATTGCGGATCAAATCCACACGCTCACGCATGGTGCGCTTTCGGAAATTATCGAATTCTGCGTAAAGCCGCAAATAGCGTTCCTGCCAATCCGTCTGTTCTTCGCTGTCAGGTTCGGATGAAGTGTCACCCTGATCGTTTGCGTCACTTTCATTTTCGCCCAATTCCTCGTTGCCTTGATCGGTGTTTGTGTTCAACTCCTCTTGGGCTTGAGCCTCAACTCCCGATGAATCGGGGGTATTTGCCGCGGTTTCCTCGGCTGCCGACTGATTTGTTTCCATGTGATTCAATGCGTGATTTTCCACTTCAGGGACAAAACCAATGCCAAAGCGAATGGAAGCGACATCCTGTCAGGCCTCATTTGTATCAAAGCAAAATAAACAAGTCGAATCAGAAGGATTCCACGTGCTGATCAATCTGACGGTGCAACTCGAAGCCACGGAGATTCTTGGCTACAATTACGCCGTTCTCGTCAATCAAAAAGCTCATGGGAATGGAATTAACACCATAAACCGCTGCCGCCTCACTATTCCATCGCTTGAGATCTGACACATGCCACTTCCATTCAAGTTTGTCTTTCTTGATGGCGGCTTGCCAGCGGTCGACGTCACTGTCCAACGAAACGCTGTACACTTCAAATCCTTCTGCACTCCTGAACTTGGCTTTCTTGTACTTTTTATACGCGTTGACCACATTGGGGTTTTCCCTGCGGCATGGACCACACCAAGACGCCCAAAAATCAATCAGCACCAATTGCCCGCGAAGGTCACTGAGGTTCATTGGCTTGCCCTTTGGGTTGTTCAATGCTATTTCCGGCGCTAGATCACCAATGGCCGTGCCAACGCGCAATGCCGGTGTCTCCAATTCTGCCCCTCCCTCGAAAAGCCTGATGAGCTGAGTGGATTGAAACGAAGTAGTTGCATCAATTTCTGAAGCAGACTCAAGGGAAAACCAGGCCGCCGATGCAATCAACACTGCACCGATCGTTGTCTTTAAAATCATGCTACAATTTACGACATCAATCGACCCGTTCGATGTGCGCTCCTAAAGCCTTCAACCTTCCTTCAATATCCTGGTATCCACGGTCGATTTGACCGATGTTATGAATCACCGATTGGCCTTCTGCAGAAAGCGCTGCGATGAGCAATGATACGCCAGCCCGAATGTCGGGTGAAGTCATGGTTACACCGCGGAGAGGGCTCTGTCGATCCATGCCTATCACAGTTGCTCGGTGTGGGTCACATAAAATGATTTGTGCACCCATATCAATGAGTTTGTCCGTAAAAAACAGGCGGCTCTCAAACATCTTTTGATGCACGAGCACGCTGCCTCTTGCCTGTGTAGCGGTGACCAAAACGATGGACAATAAGTCAGGTGTAAAACCGGGCCACGGAGCATCTGAAACCGTCAGGATCGAACCATCGATGAAAGTCTGAATGGCATAAGAATCCTGAGCAGGCACAAACAAATCATCCCCTTGACGCTCAAGCTGGATGCCCAATTTTCTGAACATTCTCGGGATGACACCCAACTCTTCATAGGCGACATCCTTGATCGTAATCTCACTTTTTGTCATGGCCGCTAGGCCAATGAAACTGCCGATTTCAATCATATCTGGCAAGCAACGATGCTCTGTTCCTCCCAGCGTTTCAACCCCTTCAATTTGCAATAAATTCGACCCGATTCCGGTGATCTTCCCGCCCATCCGGTTGATCATCTTGCACAATTGCTGGAGGTACGGCTCACAAGCAGCATTGTAAATGGTGGTCTTGCCCTTGGCCAAACAAGCGGCCATGACAATGTTAGCCGTGCCGGTGACAGATGCTTCATCCAAGAGCATGTAGGTGCCCTTCAGTCCATTTTCGGCCCGAGCCTCAAAGAAAGCAGATTTTGAATCGTAGTGAAAGGTTGCTCCCAATGACTCAAATCCAATGAAGTGAGTGTCCATGCGCCTTCTCCCAATCTTATCTCCCCCCGGCTTTGGTAGCGCAGCAGTTCCGAAGCGTGCAAGCAGAGGCCCCAAAATCATGGTCGAACCGCGGAGCGCTCCACCTTTTAGACGAAACTCGTCGGTTTTGAAATAATCAAGGTTAACGTCGTCCGCCTGAAATCGAAAAGAACCCGCACCTTTGCGCTGGGTCTTCACTCCCATTCCCGACAGAAGATCGATGAGCTTATTGACGTCAACAATATCCGGTAAGTTGGAAATGGTAACCGCTTCCGGGGTAAGCAAAACGGCGCACAAAATTTGCAGTGCTTCGTTTTTCGCCCCCTGCGGAACGACTTCTCCTGACAATTGATGCCCACCCTCAATGATAAAACTGGACATGGCCCGTTTGTTTAGCGTTTGCATCGAAAGCTAGAGGATCGATAAGCCTCTCGGGAATGACGTTGATTCCAATCCTTCGACCCCCACAAGAAACGCAGGGGAAACGCCCGGAGCAGGATTGATTAGAAAACTTTTCGACAGGCAGATTTTGAAGGAAGTGCTCCGAGTGAAATCGGATCAGCGACGCTTTTTCTTGCCGCGCCATCGATCCATGGCATCGCTTGTCTTGCGCTTGCTCTTGAGAATTTCTGCTGAACTCACGAGCTCAGCATCTTCTGGCAAAGTCAAGACTCCGCCGCTCATCTCTTTGAGTTGCTCAACAATGAGTGCTTTTTCAACGGCGCCTCGGTTCCAAGTCAGGTAATGTCGCTTCATCAAATTGGCAATGGTCAAAACCAATGCTGCCTTCTCTTCCCCCTCTTCATATGTCTTGGCCTTTTCAATCAAATCACGGGTCAACTGACCATAATGACCAAGACGCGATTGGGCATTGGGATAATTGAGGCGCGCTGGCGGCTCAGTCCGGCTCTCACGGGTCGGGGTCTCACCAGGACAATCCACATCCAAGTCGTAGTCGGCCATCAAAAAAAGTTGACCCCAGAGTTTCTTTTGGGCTTCTTCTTTATCTCCTTCCTGCGGAACCACTGACCCCATGATGCTGACGATGGCATTCGCACACTTGTTGCGTTCTTCCTTATCAGCCAGAGATTTTAAGTGATCCACCATTTCTTGAATGGTCCTTCCGTACTCCGGAATGGCCAAATCGCGTCGCGTGCTATTGTAGGTCATCTCTACCATGGTGTAAAGTTAAGGCAAGCCCGTCATTTCTCAGCAGCGAACAACTCCATTGTAAATGGCTCTCTAGGATTTTCAAGAGTCAAAACTGCCTTGCGCCGGAACTCCTCCCAAAAAACGAAAAACTGATCTTCCAACTCGGACCATCCAACCCCCTGAGCCGCATCAAAAACGCTTGTCAAATTCGACGAAACTCCAAGTCGCATAGCAATGCGCTGGTCCATGGCACGACACACTTCTTCCATACCCGATTGAGTAGAATACCCGACCAGCCAGTTGTATCTCCTCATTCCTTCGAAAAACCGCTGGCTGCGCGCGGGCATTTCCGTTTTTCGGCCGTCCAAATCCAACATCACTTGCTGAGCATATTGATCCAAACTCGGCAAATCAGGACAACAGCGGTTAAAATTTTTGGCAAGAAAATGATCATATAGCATATCCACCCCCACTGGCGCTAACCGATCCAGGCGCGGACGAAGCGCTGCACGAGCCTTGCGTGCAATGGGGTGACCGTCTGCAAAGTGATCCACCCAACGATGAAAACGAATGCCCCGGGCCACTTCGTCTGGGTAACGATTCAGTTGATTGCCTTTCACTGAGTCCCCAATGAAATTGCCCAACCGCACATCGGAATCTGTGCCACCCAATACCAAATGTGCGAGGTAGTTCATGGTGTAAATTTCGCCCATTAAAGTGGGCTGAAAGAAATTTTCGGGCGAATGCTTTGCCCATGCGCTTGTCTTCCGTAAATTTGCCGTCCACCTTACGGCGGAAGCGTCGGAATGGAAAAGCGAGAATAGCTCAGTGGTAGAGCACAACCTTGCCAAGGTTGGGGTCGCGAGTTCGAATCTCGTTTCTCGCTCATTAAGAAAAGCCTCCCTCATCGGAGGCTTTTTAGTTCGCAAATCACCCTCCAAATCACCGTGCTTCACAGGGAGCACTCAACCACCGAATCATGCAAGCAAAAATCACTACCGACCGAGGAAACATGACCGTTGAATTCTTCGAAAATGATGCGCCGAAAACCGTCGCCAACTTCGTGAAACTCGCCAATGACGGCTTCTACAATGGTTTAAAGTTTCACCGCGTCATTGACGGATTTGTGGCACAAGGTGGATGCCCCAATGGCATTGGAAACGGGGGGCCGGGCTACTCCATTGACTGCGAGCTCGATGGCGAGAATCAACACCACGACCTTGGTGTATTGTCAATGGCACATGCCGGGCGTAACACCGGTGGATCACAGTTCTTCTTGGTGCACAGCCGAGAAGCTACAGCCCATTTGGATCGTCAACACACGTGCTTCGGAAAAGTAACTGAAGGCATCGAGGTGGTCACAACAATCAAACAAGGCGACACCTTTTCAGTCGAAATCATCGATTGAAATCTTTGAGCTCGGAAGGGCGAGGGGTGCAATGGTCAATTAACGAAACGGAGAAGCTACGCTTTGCTTCAACTCGTCACTCACTTTGAGAGACGCGCGCCTAAGTCTATTATTCTCAGTCAGCATGATAGTGTCTGGATGCATGATGCAAAAAAAAGCAGGGTCGTGTCAGGTTGGCACTTCAAAATGAATCCAAAATCGTACGAGTCAAGTCACTCTAAACCCGCTGTAAACAGTGCGAAAGAAGAAGGGCAATAGGTCAACTCCAGAGAAGCCGCGGAAAGAGTCGCATCAATTAGTCTCGACGAATCCAGGTGCAGTTCTTGAAAAGGCCATTACAATCCTCTTTAATCTTGTTGCCCACAACCCGGTATTGGGTGTTTTGAACGGTACCGATGAGCTGAGAATATTGAACGGTAGCACTATCGGGATGTAAAACAATCGCCAGAGTCGTATCCACTTGCAGAAAATCATATGTTCCCGAATGAGCTTGGCCATCGGAGAATTCAAAACTGTAGTAACCCGGAATCCCATCCGTGACATCTGAATCCTCAAACTTCATGGAAGCCGGGCCATTTTCCTCACAAATAGAACAACCACGATCTAAATCGATGTCATATGTTCCCAAGATTTTTTCTTGGACCGGAGTGCATTGGCACATCGCAATAACAACCAACAAGAACAACAGGCTTTTGCGCATACCAGAAATGTCGGGCAAAAAAACCAAAAGATTGCCCTCAATATGAGAGGAATGCACCCGGTTGAATTGATTCATAACAGAATGCGCTCGACGGAATCGTGGCACACAGTCACGGTCTTCTGTTTCCCAAAAGGCACGAGGACAGTTTTCGAACGCCTTATTCGCTAACTCCAATGACTTGTATTCGTCGGATTCAGCAATCAGTCAGCATGAGGTATTCTTTCAATCAAGCTGAGTCCGTGCTGCCATCCGATTCGAGCAGCCATTACTTCAATAGAGCCTGAACTATCGGATACTTCAATGCGCTTCCCAGGTGCAATGATGTTCCATGCTGTGGTGCTATCATTCGAATATTTCCAACCCAATGAGGCATCAGGATCATCATGCCTCACAGTCATGAATCCGACATTCACCGAAACCTCCGGAGCGTCCAAGGTATCAGGTCTTCCATTCGGATGAAACTGATCAACCAAAGCTGCTTCATCGAAATATCCTAAATCATTGGTTTCATTGAAGGCAGAGTCCAAAATCAAAGCCAGCGATTCGAGGACAGCAGCATTCACGTCAAGCATTGAATCTGCTACGGGGTTCATCGCATCTTGATCAACATTGTACAGCTGCCACGTGGGACGCGGCTCGTTTTGCCATGAATGCCATGGCTCCAAATCCATCGACGCCGCAGAGTCAATTGCATGGCTAGTGGCCATGGATTCACGGAAGGAAATCTGTTCGATGTGATCCGGGTACATGTTATGCGTAAGTCTCCAACTTTGCATCCGAATCGTCCTTCGTCTGTCGTATTGTTCATCCATTCGATCGGACGCACCAAAAAGAGCCCGGTGACCAGACGATTCTGGATGTATTACTTTCCCTGGGAGGATTGACGGCGGCGGAATCCCCAACCAGCTCAGCGCCGTGGTGGCCAAATCCACGAACGAGAACATGCCTGCATTCCGTTCAGGGCCCTCGACGCCCTTGGGCCATTTGACAATGAACGGCACATGGAGTCCGGCATCAGATAATTCTCGCTTGTACAGCGGAAATGGCCCTCCGTGGTCGCTGAAAAACATGATCATCGACTGGTCATAAAGTCCATCGGCTTTTAAATCTTCCAAGATTAGACCGATTTCCCGATCCATCTGCTCAATATTGCAGTAGTTGGTTCTCACATCGTTTCGAACGAGCTCGCCAGTTGGCAGCAATTCGGGAATGGGCACCTCTAAAAAATCAATGTCGCAGGGTGCATTACATCTTTTCCAGACGCGAGACTCATGCGTTGAGAATACATTGAACACCGAAAAAAAGGGCGCGCCATCGGGACGATTACGCCAATGAGCTTCTGGCGAAGAGGCATCCCATGCCATCGGGGGTGTCTGGAAATTGTAATCCTCTTTTGCATTGTTCGTGCAATAAACACCACGGAGTCGCAGGTGCTCAGTGAACGCCCGAATTTGGGGAGGAGCCTTTGCCGAATAAAAAGGAAGGCCTGTCTGATGATTGATTCCTTCGCCATTGCCTTTGAACGCCCGCATGTGATGCGATCCCATTGATGTTGGCAACACACCCGTTAAAATGCTGCTTCGAGAAGGAGCACAAACGGGCGCTACGGAAAACATGTGATCAAACACAGTCCCTTCATCAGCGAGTGAATTCAGGTGAGGTGTGTGTGCTGTGCTGTCGCCATATTGGGCGAAAAAAAGCGATTGATCCTCGCAAACGATCCAAATCAACGACTCTGTCCTTTTTATCTGATCTGGTCGTTTAGAAGAAATTCCATCACACGCGGATAGCATGCAAAAACCCAAGAAACTGAGGAGGACGTTTTCACGCTTCATGCAGATTCGGAGTGAGACAATAAATGGCAACCTTTCATTATGGAGGGGATACATCGCAATAGAAAGGTCAAGGTGAAAGTTCAATCGTCCTCATTTCACCAGCAAGTTCAATGGTGAAAAGTCCAGCCTCTGAGTGAAAAATGCCTTCTGAATCGACAAATTGGAAACTCCGCGGTGCAATTTTAAATGAGTTCTTAACTTCTGATTTCGCAGGAGCTTGGATCTTATCAAACCCAACATGAACCCGAATTCGCGGCGAAATTCCTGCAGCATATTCGTCCGTGACAAACACATCGATTGCTTGCGTGGCATCGCGAATACTTGCATTGGCAACAGTGTATTCAATGATTACGGAATCTTTCAAATGATTGCTTGGGATACGGATGGTGTCAATTTTTGTTTGAAGATCGGAAAAAGTAAGTCCGTGACCGAGCGGCCACTGCGGTTGAAAACCTTTTTCTGTCAATGGACCCGGTGATCGCCTTGAATATTTGGAAAGGAAACGGTGATCGTGTGGGATGATGTCCCCAGAATTCCGGTGATATGTGAATGGTAGCACTCCCCC
>DCPZ01000022.1:36508-42168 GCA_002323795.1 Flavobacteriales bacterium UBA1531
GGACGCATTGCAAGGAGAATGGCATCGGCGCTTTCCGCTATCTCATGAATCAATCTTCCTCGTCCCTCCAGCATGAGAAGAACAACGGGTTTGCCTGTTTTCAATGCAGCTTGAGCAAGCTTTATTTGTTCAGCTGGCAATGTCAAATCGTCAATGACACCCGGTGTTTCAGCATAAGCGTCCTCGCCTAAGCAAAGGACAATGACATCACAATCTCTTGCTGCTTTAGCAAAGTCGATTTTGTAATGATCAGAGCTACCGAAGGCTTGCTCCACCGGACATGCAATTCGGTTTTCCCCAAATTCTTCTCGCAGTCCTTGAACGACCGTTTCTGTAGATTCTGGATAAATTGATTCATCTCTGCCTTGCCAAGAATAAGACCATCCGCCATGCAGCGCAGGTTTAGAACAACATGCGGGTCCGGCAACAAAAATGCGCTCATCGTTTTCAAGCGGTAGGGTATTTCCGTGATTTTCAAGAAGAACAATAGACGCATCTGACACTTCCTTAGCCAGTTTGAAATCATCCTCCAATGACAATGATTGCATGAGGTTCTTCTCCACTTTGGGGTGCTTAAATAGCCCAATTTTTTTCTTCAATGTCAATATTCGGCGAACACTTTCATCAATCCGGGATACCTGAATTTCATTCGCTTTCACCAAATCAACCAAGTGGTGATAAAAAGAATAGTCGTTTGGGACCATGCTCATATCCAATCCGGCTTGAATGGACATTTTCACAGCCTCGCGCGCATTTCGGGCAACCTTATGCCTCGTGTGCAAACGAATGACGTCCTCCCAGTCCGAAACAATCATACCCTCGAATCCCATTTTGTCTCTCAGCAATTCTGTCAAATGGTAACGACTGCTATGAATGGGAAGACCATTTACAGAAGCAGAATTGACCATGACGGTAGAAGCACCCGCATCGACCCCAGCCTGAAAGGATGCTATGTGTTGTTCCCAAAGTTCCAAGTTAGAAATGTAAGCTTCCGTGCGGTCTTTGCCACTTGCTGGAACCGAGTAGCCAATGAAGTGTTTGAGGCAAGAGGCGACACCAATACCGGCATCCAATTCCTGGCCTTCATAAGCGCGCACCACTTCGCTGCCCATTTGTCCACACAAATAGGCTGATTCACCGAATGTCTCCTCGAATCGCGGCCAAAGGGGTTCTCGTCCCACATCAAAAACAGGATCAAAGTTCCACCGGATACCAGAAGCTCTTGTGGATTGCGCAGTGAGTTGAGCACTGCGCCTGATTAGCGCTCGATCCCGTGTAGCTGCCATTGCAATATTATGAGGCATTAGAACTGCATCTTTGATGTACGTGGCACCATGTATCGCATCGATTCCGTACAAGATGGGAATCGAAGGCTCTTCATTCATCGCCAGGTCTTGGATGCCATTTATAATTTCATGCCATTCTTCAAATGACTTGGCATATCCATTTGAGTTTAAGATGGAGCCAATATGGTAATCATGTATTGCCTCTTTTACTTTCTCCCACTCCACCTGCTTCCGTTTCCCATCGTGCTGCTGAACTGAATTGGAAAGAAAACCCAAATTCAGCTGTGTCATTTGCCCCACTTTTTGCTCCAGCGTCAGCTGAGAAATAATAGCCTCGATTTCAGGGTCTAAGTTTCCTAAAGACCCGTTATTGGAATTGCACCCAATTCCATAAAAAGTCAATAAGACCAGACAGGCCAATTGATTTCGGAGTGTGTTTGTTCTATTCACGGACAACAAGTATAATGCAACTTGTATCAAACAGAAGCAAGGAGAAAAACCAAAAACGGGAGACTGCATCGCTGCAATCTCCCGTTTTGCAGCCGCAGCGGGACAGCCACCCACCGCAAACCGACCTCGTTGGTTTTCAAAACGTACTTTTTATGGGAAGGAAATAGACTTACATGTCAGTCAAAACATCATTCATCGTGCATTTAACGTTTTTATCACTACATTGCTCTATGGCCAAATCACTGTTTTTGAGCATTTTACTGCTTCCTCTAATCCCCACAACAACATTTTCACAGGTCCAAGATGCTTGTGAACCGGGATATTTTCAAGCCGTTGACGACTACTTCGAAATAGAACTCGATCAAGCAGCTAATGCATCATTCAATGTCATCGATAATGACTTTATCGCTGCGGATTACTGGGAGCTAATTGCAGCGGACCTACCTCCCTGCATATCCCTTGACCTCATCAATGGAACCGTCGAAATCAATTCATCCTCGCCTACAGGGGATGGATCAAGCCTCGACTGTTGTGGTGAGCACTACTTCTCGTACACACTGATTGGTGAAAACAACATAATGTGCAGTGCCGAAGTGACAATCATTATTTCATGTGAAGAAGAATCAAAATCAGATTGCAGCGTCATCGACTTATCGGATACGGCTCAGGCTGATCCAGATGGTTCCGGAGACAATGATTCGGGTTGTGTGCCTGTATGCGGAGGAGCCTTAACCACCGTTACGTACATATTAGACACAACAGCGGGTTACAACTATTCTGTTATTGGCGGTTCAATTCAGCCTATTCCCAACCAGAACGAAATTTTAGTTTTGTGGGATCCCTATGCTGGGAGTGGCACCGTGATATTGGAATTCACCAATGATGCTGGAACACAAACGATTGTGCAATGCGTGGACATTCTGGAGCCCCCGAAGGCGATTATTGACGTGAACTCACCAGCATGCCTCAATTCAGCTGTTCAATTTACCAGTTCTTCAGACCCCAGCTCCGCAGACCACTTTTGGGAATTTGGTGATGGCACAACCTCCACGATGGTGAATCCAGTGCACACCTATACTTCACCCGGCATTTACGATGTCACCCTTTCCGTCACGGCTCCCGTTTTTAATGATTCTGGAGTGGTTGTTTGTTGCTGCACCGATGTAGACCTCGTTTCCATGGAAATCATGGACATTGAAGGTCCGGTGATTGAATGCATCTCCACCCTATGTGCAGGAGATAGCGCCTGCTATTCAACCCCTTCCGGGTGTCCAGGTGCCCAGTATGCTTGGGAGGCGTATGATAGCCAAGGCAACAGTGTAGCAATTGACGGAAACGGGAGCCCTGAGATATGTGTGGTTTGGGGCGAAGGTCCCACAGGCACCGTACAATTGTCAATAAACAACTGCCCCGACCTATGCGACATTCCAACGTTCGTCGAGGTGCCCATCGTATCCACACAATCACTCGTTGACGGCCCTGATGTCGTATGCGAAAATCAAGTGGAAACGTATTCTGTTCCCAAGTGGATGGATGTTGTGTACGACTGGATGATTTCAGGAGCGCAATCGTATACCATCAATGACAATGAAGTCACCGTTGTGTGGGGAGGCAGCGGGTACGGTTTGATTGAAGTTTATTACTATAGCCCATTCTTGCAGCAAGTGGATGGCCACGAATTTCCAGATTGTTCGGGCTTCGGAAACTTGGAAGTCTCCATTTTGCCGGAATTTCAATTCATGGCACCTCCTTCAGGCAGCGCATGTGCTGGGGCTTCATCCAATTTTGATGTCAATAGCGACGCGATATGGCTTGTTGATCCATACGCCAACATGTCCTATAATGGCTTATCGTGCACAATTGATTGGCCCGGACCAGGGATTTATACAGTTACTGCACACCCCACAGATCCAAGCGCCTTCTGTAACGACATTGTCAGCCATACTGTTGTTGTGACTGAACTTGAAGTACCGTCCATACAGGGACCGGGCAATGGTTGTGCTGGCCAACCTATGATTTACTTCATCGACAACCCAGCAGGAAATGTATTCTATTCGTGGTATGCGAATGGCGGAACGGTTCTCAGCAGCTCAGGAACTAGCGCAACAGTGGAGTGGAATGCCGGTGCAACGAACCAAACCATCACCGTGTACGCAAGCCAAACGACCAGCCCATATTGTTCGGCTTCGCAATCCAATAGTTTTTCTTTAGACCTACCGCAAACACCGTCCATACAAGGATCCGGAACTGTTTGCGCCAATTCCACCAGTGATTACAATGTCGGTCTCACAAACATTCAGCCGGGAGAGACGTTCAGCTGGTCAATCAGCCCGCCAGAAGCGGGAAATATCATCACAGCACAAGGAGCACCCAACTGCACAGTGCAGTGGGGAGCGGGGGCAGGCAATGCCACCGTTCATGCCACTTCGAACATCTGTAATCTCACAGAATCAGATTCTTTCGCAGTTGTGGTCAATGGCACATCAACCCCCAGTATCACTCAAGCGGGACTGTATTGTTCTGGAGCGAACCCACTCAATCAACCGATAGTGACTTTGACAGGAACCTCCGGGTTTGCCTCATACGAATGGACAGCGCCAAACGGTATATCGAGCAATTCAATCGTTTACACTGTGGGACAGGCTGGAATGCATGAATTGGAAGTCACCGACACCAATGGTTGTACCGAAATTGCCTATTTCGAGGTGCACGAATGGCCTGGACCTACGGCGTCCATATCCTCGCCTCAACCCAATCCTATTTGCCTGCCAGCTCAGCAGTCATCCATTGATTTGTTCACGCTGGAAAATCCAAATTGGGAATACAGTTGGAATGGTGGCCCGGCAGGACCGAGCACCTTCAGCCATGCCATTCAGAATGTACCGGGAACATATACCTACAACGTGCAAGTCACAGATCCTGCCTCAGGTTGCACCGCAAGTGATTCATTTAGTATCGTCGAGGACGATTGTCCAGGAGGTCCCGGGGGTGGAACCGGAGTGGGAGGATGCGTACCCTCGGAACCTTTGAGTCTTACGCTAAATCAATCGTGTAATCATGCGGAAGTTAACATTGGTGCAACGTCATCCTCGAACGCACTCTACAATTTCGGTGACGGATCGCCTTGGACCGGTTCGAATGACCATAATTATAGCACAGCCTCTTGCTTTGTCATTTCCGTCAGCGCAGGAGTCTCAGATGCCAACGATCCCAATCAAACGTGCGCAATCACAGAAGAGATTGGTGTGTGCATACCGGTCGCAGCTGCCTTCAATTACGCCACAACCGGTTGTTTAGAGGTTCAGTTCAATGATTTTTCAACTTACCTGCAGAACCCAAACCCGAACAATTCAATCATCCATTGGGAATGGGATTTTGGTGATAACACCTCCTCCACTCAACAAAACCCAATACATACATATTTTCCCAGTTCAGGTTTAACGCATACCGTAACACTCACAGTGACAGATGCGGCCGGGTGTACAGCGACGACCTCGGAACAAATCACCCTCAATTCCGTGGGCACTCCTTCTTTAGACTATGACATTCCCGTTTGTGTTGGCACTGAGGAATTATTTACCGCTAGCGCCACCAATGCGGTGAGTTATTTCTGGGCATTCCCAGACGGACTCGAAATTGAGGGAGGAAGCGAAATGACACACTCCATGAGTCAGCCGCTTCCAGTGCCGTATGATGAAATCGAAATCACCGCGTTTGACGCTCTGGGTTGCAGCAGTTCACAGACCTTTACAATCAACGTCATCAACCTTCCAGTCATTACCCTGGATACCGATCCGAATTCTGGAATCGTATGTCCAAGTCCTGGGGTTGCTCAACTCACCGCTTCTCCATCGAATTTTACTTCCTACCAATGGACGAATGAAGCCGGCGCAGGGCTAAATGAAGACGCATACGGTATACCCA
>DCPZ01000068.1 GCA_002323795.1 Flavobacteriales bacterium UBA1531
TTGATGAGCAGCATCGTTTTGGAGTTGCACAGCGGAGTAAATTATGGGCCAAGGCTTCACCGGCACCTCATGTGCTCGTGATGACGGCGACTCCCATTCCAAGAACCTTGGCCATGACGGCATATGGTGACTTGGATGTTAGCGTCATTGACGAAATGCCGCCCGGTCGAAAATCGATTAAGACGGTGCATCGCACTGACAGCGCTCGGCTATCTGTTTTTCAGTTCATTGAGGAGGAGATTGCACGTGGTCGGCAGATTTACGTCGTTTATCCATTGATCGAAGAAAGTTCGAGCATGGATTATAAGGATTTGATGGACGGATACGAAAGCCTTTCACGCCGCTTTCCACTTCCTGAATTTCGAATCGGAATCGTTCACGGTCGAATGAAGCCAGAGGACAAGGACATTGAAATGGAGCGATTTTCGAACGGAACCTCTCAGATTTTGGTTGCAACAACCGTTATTGAAGTTGGCGTGAATGTGCCAAACGCGAGCGTAATGGTCATTGAGAGTTCAGAACGCTTTGGACTTGCGCAATTGCATCAATTGCGCGGTAGAGTTGGACGCGGAGGAGAGCAAAGCTACTGCGTACTGATGACGGACGAAGAACTTTCTAAAGAGGCACGCCGCAGGTTGGAAACCATGTGCAGAACCAACGATGGATTTGAACTGGCAGAAGTAGATATGGAACTCCGAGGGCCCGGCGATTTGATGGGCACACAACAGTCGGGTATACCGGATTTGAAAATGGCCGATTTGATGCGTGACAGAGAGATCTTGACCACTGCACGCTACATTGGAAATCGGATTTTGGAGGAGGATGGCGATTTGAGTAAGCCAGAACACGCTATCCTCAACTCTGCGTTGATACGTGCTCGAAAAGGGCGCACAAATTGGAGCAGAATCTCCTGAACTTTACACCATGTCTCACCGCAGAATTTGGGCTGTCTTTATCGTCACTTTGGCCAGTTGCTTTAGCGTGTGGTGGACATTGGATCGCAGGATAGAGAAAAGACAATTATTGGATCCCGGTGCATTTGCTTCGGATCGATTTTACCGCTGGGAATTTCCTGCGACTCCGCCACTTGGAGTTTCATTCGATGAAAAAGATTTGCCTCAGGCATTTCTTTTTTCTGCAGGATCAGACACATCATCTTTCATTTGGTTTTTTCCGTTTCAGCCAAAGCAAGTTCCAGTGAAATTTTCCACAAAACCATGGGGGGGTGGATGGCTAATGGGATCCAATTTGAATAATTGGGAAGAGAATCCAGGTGAAATGGCAGCTCGATGGGCGCCCCGAATGCCGGGTCGCAACGTTCTAATTCGCCAACCAAATGGTGAGATAGAATCCTTGCACCAATTGGACAATGAACAGGCCATAATCATGAGTACGTCTTGGGTTGTCAACGCGACAGCTCCCATCGCTCCGCTTTCTGCATTTTGGGTTCAATGGTATTTGAACCTGACCAAAGCATCTGAAAGCCGATGGGAAGAAGTCCGCGTTGGAGCTTCTTCAGGGCATTTTTCAGGTGCTCAGAATGATTCGTTCATGCATTTGAGTGAAGGAAGTTGGATCACGGCTGTGGCTTCGAATGGCCAGTTCATGGCCGCTATGGAAATGTCGGATTCAACGCAAGCAGCGGGTTTAAATGGACAATGGCGTGAAGGCGTGATGCTCGTTTCCTCGGATACAGCTTTCGTCGATTGGAATGCGCTGGGGTGGCCGGATAGTGCAGCGGTATTGGAAGGTGTACCAATCAAAAATGCCGATTTTGGTTCGTGGGAATGTGGCCGCGAAAAATGGGGTGTTTATGCCGGAGATCATCGTGTGGTCTGGCAGACTCAAACTGGAATATCTCGTTTGAATTTCACTGATGAATCGTCAGTTCAGGAAAAAAGCGATTCACCTTCATCGCCACGACCAGTAGAATCAGCGTCCATTGGCTTAGCGGAATTAAATGGCCAAAACCTAGGTGTGGTGAGAAATCATCGAACGAACAGTGGGATGGACCTGATCTGGGAATCGAGAAAGGTTCTAGCTCAAAATTCTGAAGGCAAGACAATATGGAGCTTGGGACTTAGCGGGGACGAGCGTCCGCAAGTTTGGGAAATTGATTTGTACCGCAATCGAAAATACCAAGCTGTTGTTTTCGCTGGCAAAGAGGTGCATGTAATTGATGTCTTGGGGCGCTCAGTTAAAGGGTTCCCCAAGCGTTGGTCTCAGGGTTTTTCGGCCGTTGCGGTATTGGATTACGATCGCAATCGCCAGTTTCGGTTTTTGATGGCGGCGCCAAATGGGGAGCTGTTCAATTTCCGTCGCGAGGGTGAACGCACGCCTGGTTGGAATTTCACGCCCCAACCCGATCGTTACATCACTTCACTTGCTCATCTCCGTGTTGGAAATAAGGATTATGTTTTTGCGGGCCAAGACGACAATACAGTGCGCTTCCTAAAGCGATCGGGAGAAGATCGATTTGATGCGGCATTGGAGTTTCCATCGGGTCAAGAGCCTGTGTTTCGACTCGGAGCCACACTCGAGACATCTGCGGTCCTGTTTTTCAATGCAGCCGGAGTTTTACAAGAAAGAATCATCGGCAGCAATCAGCCGACAGGCATGGATGGCCTTACCCGTGGTCTTTCCGTGGCAGTGGAGGACCGAACTGGAGACGGAATTCCGGAGGTGGTGGTGCAGACTAGAAATGGCGAGGAAATTTGGGGAGCTAACAATGAGCGCATCAACCTTTGACAAAGCGCTCAATCGGTCAATATAGATCGGCTGATAACAATTTTTTGAACCTCACTCGTGCCTTCATAAATCTGCGTGATTTTGGCATCGCGCATCAGTCTTTCCACATGATATTCTTTAACAAAGCCATATCCGCCATGGATTTGCACAGCCTCCACTGTTTGCTTCATCGCAACATCTGATGCGTACAACTTTGCCATGCTTGAGGCGAGGTCGTAGTCTTCACCAGCGTCCTTCAAAGCAGCAGCCTTCCAAACAAGCAATCGAGCGGCTTCTATCTGTGTTGCCATATCTGCCAACTTAAAAGCGATGGCTTGATGCTTGTGTATGGGTTTGCCAAATGCTTCGCGTTCTTTCGAATAGGCCAATGCCAATTCCAAAGCACCCGAGGCAATCCCCAGGGCTTGAGCTGCAATCCCGATGCGACCTCCTGAGAGGGTTTTCATGGCAAGTTTGAAGCCAAATCCGTCGGGGCCAATGCGATTTTCCTTCGGCACTTTGACGTCTTGGAACATCAAAGTATGGGTGTCAGAGCCTCGAATGCCCATTTTGTCTTCTTTCGCTCCGATGATGAACCCAGGCATGTCGCGTTCAACGATTAGTGCATTGATTCCGCGGTGTCCTTTGTCTGCATCGGTCTGCGCAATGACGAGGTAAGTGCTCGCAGAATTGCCATTCGTAATCCAGTTTTTGGTCCCGTTGAGCAAATAATGGTCGCCACAATCAATGGCCGTTGTGGCTTGAGATGTAGCATCCGATCCGGCCTCAGGTTCACTTAAACAGAATGCTCCAATTTTATCTCCCGTCGCCAGCGGGCGAAGGTATTTTTGCTTTTGCTCCTCTGACCCATACTCCTGAAGACCATAACAAACAAGTGAATTGTTGACGCTTACGCAGACGCTTACAGAGGCATCTACTTTGCTGAGTTCCTCCATGGCTAGAACGTAGCTCATGGTATCCATTCCACTTCCTCCATATTGTTCCTCGACCATCATTCCCATGAAGCCAAGGGAGCCTAATTCTTTGATTTCTTCGGTTGCAAAGCGTTGCTCATTGTCCCGCTCGATGATACTTCGTTTCAATGTTTGTTGTGCAAAATCACGCGCTGCGTCTCGCACTGCGACTTGTTCTTCCGTGAGTTCGAGGTTCATTTCCTGGCTGCTTTCGGATTCATCTTTGTATTTGGAGAAATTGCTCCATCTTTCGACTTCAAAGATAGGGCGTTCTGGACGGCTCGTTAAGGATTGAATTTCAGTAATATGGCAATGGAAAGTGCAAGTCAGGAATTCGTGGTTTTGGGGATGATGTCCGGTACATCGCTTGATGCATTGGATTTGACGGTTTCCCATTTTGTGCAAGTAGCGGGTTCAATGACTTGGAGTGGTCACATTGAAGCGTTTAGTTCAATTCCGATTCCTGCAGAATGGAAAAGCAGAATTACGGCTTTAATGGATGCCTCCGCAGTGGAATGGCACCGGACGTCTGTGGACTGGTCCAAGTGGTGCGCGAAACAGATCAAAGAGCTTATGGACTTGGGGTCCATTGACCTGATTGTTTTTTCAGGACAAACGGTATTTCACCGACCGGAATCGGGATGGACTGGTCAACTGGGTCATGGCGCCGTGCTTCACGCAGAGGTCGACTGTCAGGTTCCAATAGTTTGTGACCTCCGTAGTTTGGATGTTTCACTTCGTGGGCAAGGTGCTCCTCTGGTTCCTGTGGCTGATGCGTTACTTTACACTAAATATGAAGCTTGTCTGAACTTGGGTGGTTTTGCGAATATCAGTTGTTCTCATCCGATCGATGGGAATCGCATTGCTTGGGATATTGGCCCTTGTAACCTTGTGCTCAATCAATTGGCGTTTCGAGCAGGTCATGCTTTTGATGACGGCGGGCGAATGGCGGCGACAGGTAAAGTTCATGCCGATTTATGGAGTCAGTGGATGTCGCTTGCATATCATGAGCGCGAGGCACCGAAAAGTTTAGGGTCGGAATGGCTGACTAATGAATTTTGGCCAATTCTGGAATCAAGGGAAGACGCGCGTTCTCTCGAGATCCCTGATTTGCTTGCGACAGCTGCCGCATACATCGCTTCTCAGATCCGGCTCGCAGCTTGTGGCAAAACCACACTTGTAACAGGCGGGGGAGCCCACAATGTGGAATTACTCAAATTGCTTGAAGGAGCGAATTCTTCGTTTGTGTTGGGGGATAAAATTCCGATGGTCCTCCCTGCGGCAAATGTGATTGATGGAAAAGAAGCACATGCCTTTGCGTTTTTGGGTCTTCTGCGTGCTCTAGGCCAAGACAATGTTTGGAATTCAGTCACAGGAGCTTCCATGAATAACATGGGTGGAGCCTTGTGGGGTAATTTTGCCCGACGAGGCACTTGAAGTGAGTATATTCGCACTCGCCAACAGCAGTGCAATGAACATGAAAGAGATGCTCCAGGCTTATGAAAAGCGCAATCCTGAGATTGTATTTGAATGGACTGACTCCGAAACGGATGCTCGGGGCTGGGTCGTGATCAATTCCCTGCGGGGAGGGGCGGCTGGTGGCGGAACGCGAATGCATCCTCGTCTTGATAAGGGAGAAGTCGTGAGTTTGGCCAAAACAATGGAGATCAAATTTACGGTCAGTGGACCGCAAATTGGCGGCGCTAAATCTGGAATTGCCTTCGACCCCAATGACCCGCGAAAAGAAGGGGTCTTACGACGGTGGTACTCCGCTGTAACTCCGTTGCTCAAGAGTTATTATGGAACAGGTGGCGATATGAATGTGGATGAGATTCACGAAGTCATTCCCATTACAGAAGACTGTGGCATCTGGCATCCGCAAGAAGGCGTGTTCAATGGTCATTTTAAGGCTAAGACTACAGAAAAAGTGAAGCGCATTGGTCACTTGAGACAAGGTGTCTCACAAGTGGTTGAAGACTTAAATTACATTCCAGACCTCGCGGGCGAGAGCAAATACCGGGTGGCGGATTTGATCACGGGCTATGGAGTCTCAGAATCGGTTCGGCATTTTTACGGGACTTATGGCGGCGAACTGAAAGGCAAGCGCGTAATTGTCCAAGGCTGGGGCAACGTTGGCGCCGCAGCGGCGTTTTATCTCGCGCGGGCTGGCGCGCAAATCGTTGGTATCATTGATCGAGATGCAGGCCTGGTATGCTCTGAGGGAATGTCGATAGAGAAAGTCACAGAATTGTTTCAATCAAAAAAGGGAAACAGTTTGCATTCGGAGAATTTGATGACTTTTGAAGAAGTGAATGAACAGATTTGGGATGTGAAAGCTGATGTATTCCTGCCATGTGCAGCTTCGCGACTTGTTACGCAGGATCAGCTTGACCGAATGATCTCTGCAGGAGTGAAGGTAATTTCGAGTGGGGCCAATGTTCCTTTCGCTGATCGAGAAATTTTTTATGGCCCCATCGCTGAATCCGCTGATGCTCGAATTGCAGTCATTCCTGATTTCATTGCGAATTGTGGGATGGCGAGGGTTTTTGCCTATCTCATGAGTGATGCAAATGTGGATATGTCCGATAAAGGGATTTTCCAGGATACATCGGAGACGATTAAACACGCCTTGGAGACCACTCATCGAGATCGCTCGAATACGACGCTATTGGCAGCCACTGCCTTCAGAATTGCTTTGGAGAAACGCCTAGACTAGTTCACAGTTTTTGCCCTCCTCAAATTGCGAAAGGATGCTGATGTTGTAATTTTCACTTCTGAAATAAGAAAACAATGGAGTTTATCGTCTTGGCTATTTTCGTTGTGGGCTATTTGTTCATTGCGCTCGAGCACACTTTTCACATTGATAAGGCGGCAAGCGCTCTGCTCACCGGCACGCTTTGTTGGGGATTGTTTGTGATTGGTGTTCACGAGGTCCCAGGACATCTTGCTGAAGATTTTGCTTCTTTCCAAGCTCATTTTTCAGGTGATGCTTCATTGGCTTTGCATACCTTTTTTGAGCACCGCCTGTTGCATCATATGGAGGATATCAGTTCCATCTTATTCTTCTTGTTGGGCGCCATGACCATCGTTGAATTGGTCGATGCACATGAAGGATTTGCAGTAATAACCGATCGCATTAAGACTTCGAATAAGGTGCGGTTGCTCTGGATTTTGGCTGTTCTGACGTTCTTTTTTTCTGCAGTCCTCGATAATCTCACAACGTCGATCGTGATGGTCTCTTTGTTGAGGAAACTCATCGATGACAAAGAAACGAGGTGGATGTTTGCTGGAGTTGTGGTGATTGCGGCCAATGCTGGAGGTGCTTGGTCACCGATTGGAGACATCACGACGACCATGCTTTGGATCGGAAATCAATTGACGGCAGATGTGATTATAACGAATTTGATTGTCCCGTCCATGGCGTGTTTGCTGGTGCCACTTGGCATCCTCTCTTTCACGATGAAAGGCGAGGTGAATCGACCAGAAACATCGCTTCACAAGGTAGATCCGACATCCAAAGGTGAGCGCAATCTTGTTTTTATCATGGGCGTTGCAGGATTGCTTTTTGTTCCTGTATTCAAGACGGTTACGCACCTTCCACCCTTCATGGGTATGATGCTTTCGCTCGGGGTGATGTGGGTAATTACGGAGATCATTCACCGTTCAAAGAATCATGAGGATCGAAGCCAACTCTCTGTCATTGGAGTTTTACGAAAAATAGATGCCGCGTCGGTGTTATTTTTCCTCGGAATTCTATTGGCTGTGGCCGCATTGCAGGAAATCGGCCACCTCATTGACGCGGCGACTTGGCTGCGTGATTCAATGGGCAATGTTTATGCGATCAACGTGACCATTGGATTTTTATCGGCCATTGTCGACAATGTTCCGCTTGTTGCGGCATCGATGGGCATGTACGATGTAACTGCTGTCGGCGCTGTTGTCACCGAGTGGGAGGGATACTTCGTGCAAAATGGAGTTTTTTGGCAATTCTTAGCCTATTGCGCAGGAACAGGGGGGAGCGCCTTGATCATTGGCTCGGCGGCAGGTGTTGCCGTCATGGGACTCGAACGCATCGATTTTGTTTGGTATCTCAAGAAAATCAGTCTTTTGGCTATCTCAGGATACTTGGCTGGGGCCGTTGTTTTCTGGCTCATGTTCCGGTAAAAACAGCGAGGGGTTTGGTCGTTTTGTGAACCGCCCGCCGTCGAAAATTGATTGGGGCAGGTGCAGTGAGGCTCAATAATTGATTGAACTTTCTCGTTTCAATCAAAGGCATACAACGGACCCACTACATGAATACTTTTTTGATCCTTCAAACGCTGACCACTGGAGCCAGCGAAACGCAAGCTGTGAATGAGGCGTCCACTGCAGACGGCATTCAGCAGGTTGATGTAAGTATATTGGAATTACTCCTCGAGGGTGGTATTTACATCATGGCACCATTGGCATTGATGTCCATGATTGCCATTTATGTGTTCATTGAGCGAACACTCGCAATCCGAAAAGCAGAGAAGGTTGCGCCAGATTTCATGGATAAAATTCGAGATTACATCAGTCAAGGTAGTTTTGAAAGTGCCCGCAATTTGTGTCAGGATTCGGATACTCCGATGGCGCGAATGTTGGACAAAGGAATCAGTCGCATTGGAAAGGATTTGAAGGATATCAGTGTGGCCATCGAAAACATAGGTAAATTGGAGATTTACAACCTTGAGAAGAATCTCAGTTCCTTGGCGACGGTTGCTGGCGCAGCGCCTATGGTCGGTTTTTTGGGGACCGTCATCGGAATGGTCAATGTTTTCTTGGACATGGAGACAGCGGGAACAGTGAGGGTGGAGGACATTTCGAGTGGAACCAAACAGGCAATGATCACGACCATCGTCGGATTGATTGTGGGCATCATCGCATACATGGCGTACAACAATTTGGTGAGCAAGGTGAGTAAAGTGGTTCACAAGATGGAAGCAACCAGCATTGAATTCATTGATATTCTTGAAGAACCGGCCTCATGAACTTGGGACAACGCAACAAGATCAGTGTGACAGGTAACATGTCCTCGATGACGGACCTCGTTTTCCTGCTCCTTATTTTTTTCATCATTCTTTCCACTCTCGTGAGCAATGGAGTGAATGTGGAATTGCCTCAAGCAAAGGGTACGAACTCAGTAACGGCAAAGATGACGGTGAGCATTAAGCCTGACGGAACATATTACCTCAACGGTGGTCAAGTGTCGTATGAAGATTTGGAGCCGGCATTGCGCGTGCGGATGGCAGAAGCTGCTGATCCGGTTCTGTATTTGCAGGTCGATGAACAGGTGCCTACGGGCAAAACGGTGGAACTTATTGGGATGGCAAAGTCCAACGAATGGAAAGTCATGTTGGGTGCGTCGCCGAAGAAGTAAGTAGGAATGAACGCAGGAATGGAATCGCGTCGATTGGAGGGAGAGCAAAGCAACCGCAGAAAGGCCGTTGCCTTGACTTCGGTCATTTTCATTGCGGTTCTTATTCTATGTTTTTTTCTGACTGCCTTTACGATGTCGATCCCTTCACCCGGAGAGCAATTTGTGGCTGTGGGTTTCTCAGATTTGGGAGATACAGAGCAGGCGAGTGGAGAAAATGAATCTGAAACACCTTCCGAGACGGTTCAGGAAGCTGTGCAGTCCGAAACTGCGGCAAGTGAAGTCATTGAGGCCACGACTGCCGAAGAGGTGATTACACAGGAATCATCGGAGGTCGCTGCTCCTTCGCAACCAGATCCGGTCAAAGAACCAGAGCCTGAACCCGATCCGGAGCCTACGGTCTCTTCCGCTTTATCGAATCGACTCAATGCGTTGGCCTCGAGTGGTGGAGGTGGTTCGCAAGGTGAGTCTGAGGAAGGGACTGGGAATGAAGGAAAAGACGATGGTCGAATCGATGGCCGGGGTGTGGTAAGCGGAGACAATGGTGACTGGTCGTTGGAGGGTGGAGAACGCATAGGCAAGCCCATGTTGGACGAGAATCCTCGAATTGAAGGCGTTGTGCGGGTCGATATCATCGTTGACAAAGCAGGCAATGTGACGTCTGCCATTTACGATGGAAAGCACTCGACGATCTCGGATTCAGAGCACATTGAACTTGCTCTGCGCGCAGCGAGAACGACCAAATTCACGACGAATCAAGCGATACCTTTGAGACGCGGATTCTTGAACATCCGATTTGAATTGGAATGACGTTCGGAGAAGCGACGGCTTGGCTCTTTGAGCAGCTACCGATGTACCAACGCCAGGGGGCTGCGGCGTATAAAACAGACTTGGATGGTACATGGGCAGTTCTCGAGGTAATGGGCCGTCCGGATTTGCAACTCCCCAACGTAATTCACGTGGCAGGAACCAATGGGAAAGGCTCTGTCTGCCAAGCGGTTCACAATGCCTTGCGTGATCAAGGCCTCAAAGTTGGATTGTTCACTTCGCCCCATCTGTTTGATTTTCGAGAACGAATGAGGGTCAATGGTGAAATGCCATCGGAGCAGTGGGTGATTGAGTTTGTCTCGACACAACGAACAAATTTCGATCAGTTGGATTTGCAGCCATCTTTCTTCGAATGGACCTTTGGCATGGCCATGTGCTGGTTTGCAGCATCTGAAGTCGACTTGCTGGTTTTGGAGACGGGAATGGGCGGGCGGTTGGACAGCACCAATGTTTTTCCCAATCCGCTCGTTACGGCCATCACCAATATCGGCTTGGACCATGTGCAGTTTTTAGGGAATGACATTCGAACCATCGCAAAGGAAAAGGCTGGAATCATCAAAGATGGTCGTCCCGTGGTAGTGGGACGCATGCGGCCAGAAGCTCAATCGGTGATTCTTGGACATGCTTTGAAGCATGGTGCTGAATTTCATTACGCTCCTGAGGCACTGGCGGAGCCTTCATCGGGCCCCAATTGGCCAGAAAATCGGGCTACAGCTCACAAGATTCTTGAAGTTTTGAGCAGCGAACCTGGTTGGAGGAATATTCGTGTGCCCAATCAAACCCAATTGACGAAGTCAGGCCACTTGGGGCGCTGGCATTGGTTGGCCAATTCCAGCGATAATGCAAGGATTCTAATCGATTGTGCCCACAACGAAGATGGTTTAAGGCGCACTGTTGCTGCCATTAGGAAATTGAATTATTTGACCTTGCACATTGTATTTGGTGCAGTGTCGGACAAGGAACTTGCCTCAATATGGGAGCAGTTGCCGAGTGTGGCACAATATCATTTTTGTACAGCAAACATTCCGCGGGCATTGTCTGTGGAGCGGCTGGTTGATTCCGCTCAAAAGGCAGATCGTTCGGGTGCATCTTATGCATCGGTTGCAAGCGCATTGGAGGGTGCTAGGGCAAGCGCTCAAGCAAATGATTTGATCGTTGTATTGGGAAGTATTTTCGTAGCGGCCGAAGCGCTCAGTACTGCGGAATCAGTAAAGGGCTGAACCTGTCATTTCGGAGGGCTGATCAATCTGCATCATCTTGAGGATTGTTGGCGCCACATCGGCAAGCTTTCCATCATCAATCGTTGTCACTTGCTCAGATAAGACCACCACCGGAACAGGGTTGGTGGTGTGCGCGGTGTGAGGGGACCCATCAGGGTGACGAGCGAAATCAGCATTGCCGTGATCTGCAATGATGATGAATTGGTATCCATTCGCCCGGCCAACTTCAACCACTTCCTTCAGGCAAGCATCAGTGGTTTCAACAGCGCTTACAATGGCGTCAAAAACTCCCGTATGTCCCACCATGTCCGGATTCGCAAAATTAAGACAGATGAAGTCTGGGGAGTCGGGATCGGGTTTCTTCATTTCCGGACAAATCAGTCCAACGATGTCATGGGCCGACATTTCTGGCTGTAAATCGTAAGTGGCCACTTTCGGGCTGTGAGCCATGAGTCGCTGTTCTCCATTGAATGGCACCTCTCGTCCGCCATTGAAGAAAAAAGTAACATGCGGATACTTTTCCGTTTCGGCGATTCTCACTTGCGTTCTGCCAGCTTCTGCAATGGATTGACCCAATGTTCCTTCGAGATTGGGTTTGTCGTAAATAACATGGACGCCCTTGAAGGAATCGTCGTAGTTGGTCATCGTGACATAATGCAGAGGCAAGACGCTGGTGTTGTGCTCGGGCATGTCACGTTGGGTCAGAACTTGCGTGATTTCTCGGCAGCGATCTGTTCGGAAATTGAAACAAATGACCACATCGTTAGGCTCAATGGCTAGAGGCGCTCCCACGGTAAAAGGTCGAATGAATTCGTCGGTGATTCCGTTGTCATATTGGGCTTGAATTCCATCGATAACGGTTGGGTAACACTCACCTTCGGATCGCACCAATGTTGCATACGATTGCGCGATGCGCTCCCAGCGGTTGTCTCTGTCCATGGAGTAATAACGTCCGTGAACGGAAGCTATTCTACCGCCCGTCTCTGCCAAAACAACTCCTAAATTTTCCATGTAGGACAATGCTTTTTGCGGGGAAGTGTCGCGTCCATCAGTGAAGGCATGGATGGCAAAGTCATTTATTCCTTGTACCGCTGCCGCGCGACACAGTGCATGCAGATGTTCTTGTTGCGAGTGAACGCCTCCTTGTGAAACAAGCCCCATAAAATGCAGCTGGCTTTCACGCTTTTTTGCGACTTCAAAGGCGTTATTCAGGATGGTTTCGCTTTGAAACGAATCATCGGCGATTGCTCGGTTTATGCGCAACAGATCTTGGTACACCACGCGGCCTGCACCGATGTTCATGTGCCCGACTTCGCTATTCCCCATTTGCCCGACCGGGAGCCCGACGAATTCTCCATCTGTCCTCAGTGTTGCTTTGGGGTGTTCAGCGAGTAACGCGTCCATGAATGGTGTATGTGCTGCCTCTATTGCGTTGCTGTCATCTGTGGACCCGATTCCCCATCCGTCGAGGATGATCAGCGCGCATTTTTGTTCGTTTTTCATCGGATCTTCATGTGGATTTTGGAATCCAAGTAACAATTCGTGACCCTCCTCGTTCATTGGTTTCAATGCGCAACCTGCCCTTGTGCATTCTCAATATCTGATCGGCCAAATATAAACCGAGTCCCGTTCCAGAGGTTTCGGAATCTTTGAGTCGTTCAAATTTTTTCAGGACGTTGTCGCGTTGATCACTGGGGATTCCACTTCCACCATCGTCAAATGATACGGTCAATCCGTCTTCGGACCGATTGATGCCAATGATTACGGGTTCGCGTGCAGGACTATATTTCAAGGCATTTTCAAGCAAATTCCCCCATGCTAGCGCCAGAGCATCGGCATCTCCCTCGATTTCGAAAGCCTCGTGGATTTCATTCTGAAGTTTGATGACGCGTTCTTGATAAGGCCCAACCAGATGACGTTGCATGACATGGGTCACCACTTCCTCAGGTTCAAAGAGAACCTTGGTCATTTCCTTGCCTGAAATCAAGCGATTGTTTTGAAGGATATTTTCGACACGTTGTTCCAAGCGAGTGAGTCCAGCTTGTGCATCATCGAGGAGAAGGTTTTTGGTTTTTTCGTCCCATTCGTGCTTCTTCAATGAATCGATGGCGATTTGACTACCGGCGATGGGCGTTTTCAATTCATGGGTAACAGCGAGAAGAAAGTGACGCTCCTTTTGGGCCTGCTCCATTTCGCGTTTGATGCTTCGCCAGATGACCACAAATCCCAGGCTGAGAAGGCCGAAAAAAACCAATCCTTCTCCAATGATCATGCGAATCGCTTGATTCAGCTTTTCATCTGTCGCATTGTTCAATTCGAAAATTTGTCGCTGCTGACGAACAAGTAGGCTTGCCCACCACAGAAATTGAAGTAAAATGTAGGCGCCGAGAAACGCGGTAAGCCATCCTCTTTTCCCTAAGCTCGACTGGTTTTTCCTCATGGGTGCAAAGCTACTTCAACAGCTTAAATCTTCGATACTTTTAGAAGCGAATGCAGAAGAATTCGCTTGCGAGATCAGAGTTGGCCGTCAGCAATCCCCATTCGTAGAAATCCACCTTCAGCGTCCACCGAGGTTCATGCATCAATTTGCGCCATGCATCCTCCATATCAGCGGACCAATGGATATCATCGCAGGCTATTACGCCTTTTGGGCTGAGGTGAGGCGCAAGAGCATGTACATAACGAATCAGCGCCTCACCACGGTGGTTACCATCAATGAAAATGAGGTCGTATTGATTGCTAGGTAAGTTTGGTATGCTATCGTCGAATGTGCCCGTGATGCAATGGATGTTTTGGATGTCGAGTCGTTCCCAAATGACCTTGGCTTGTTGGGCTAATAAAGGGTTGCCCTCCAGGGTAGTGACTGATTCAGCCTCTTTGCTGAGGTATGCGGTCGTAATGCCCAAACAAGTGCCCAATTCGAGCACGTTCTTTGCGCCAATGTGTCGGGACAAGGCAGCTAGAGCACGAGCGTGACGGGGCCTTTTCAAGGCACTTTTAGCAATGTTTGCTATTGTTCGTGATTTTGATTGCGATCCGGCTCCAAAATCCATTGGGGCCACGGGGCTGGAATCCTGGAGTAAACGCTTCCGTTCGGTCTCGGCCTCTGGGGCGAAGATGGAGGGTTCGCGCATTTGCTTTAGCAAGGAGAACAGCCACGGACCATGGATGCTTGTCCAAGCTACTGAGCTTCGTCGCCAGAGCAGCCAACTATTGAAACGGTGAATCAGAAGATTTTCCACTTTGCCAAAAATAAGCATGTCGAGAATGTTTATTTTGATTATCTTTGGCGCCCCGCAAGGGCGATTAGCTCAGTTGGTTTAGAGCACCTCGTTTACACCGAGGGGGTCGGGAGTTCGAGTCTCTCATCGCCCACATGATAAAATAAATGCCTGCTCCTCGGAGCGGGCATTTTTTTTGAATCCAGCATCTTCGGTTTGTAGTTCACAAGGATTCTTCTAAGCCATAATTTTGTCGAAATGAACGATACGCTGGGGTCCCTGCGCTCTTCAAATGTTATTCTGAGGTCATTGGAAATTTCAAACGTTTCGGATTTCGGTAAACGGTCCAAACCTTGGATGTTGCCAAATCCTTCGGGGCACTCTTCTGTGCAGCAAGCGCAGCGTAAGACCCTTCTCTCAAGGATGATTCCCAGTCATTTTTTCCGCAAAGGGCGCTCCAATAAAAACGCAAACTTGAAGTGCACCTGGCGCATCAACGGCGCTCCCGTGTGATGGTCACAGCTCCGTGGAATCGTTCGCCGTCTGAACGATACAAGACGTAAAAATATGAGCCGTCAGATACAGGGTTGCCGTTGATTCGACCATCCCAACCCCCTTTGTAATCTTCATCTTGGAATACCACACTGCCCCAGCGGTTGTAGATTTCCAATCTGGAATTGGGGAAGCCTTCGATTCCCGGGATTCTGAAAAAATCATTCATCCCATCGCTGTTGGGCGAGAATACGTTCGGGATTTCAGTATCGCATGCTACCACGTTGATTTCGAAAGTCGCCTCCAATCCGCACTGATCGACAACTGTTACTTCCATGTTGTTTTGTTCAAGGGATGCTTGAAAGTTCCCCGAAGAACCGATGAAAGTCACCAGTGTATCTAAGGTAGCATCTACCTCAACCCAGCTAGAATCTTGGGCAAATCCTTGTTCATCATAATTGAAATACTGCCACACAAAGAATGAATAGTCTCCAACCCAATTGCCATTGATTTCGGTTCCCGTTCCACCCAGTAAATTCAGATCGCCTTGAATTCCGAGGCAGAGCTCCTCGTCTTCTCCTGTAATGGCGTCATAAACGGGTACTTCGACTTCCACTTCAAACGCATCTTCGACACCACAAGCATCCGTGACGGTCAACGTAATGATTTGTGAGGTGGTCACGTTCACGGTTTCATTGGCGTCGTTACCCCCCGACGACCAGTCGTAAATGAACGGGCCAACTCCCGTTGTGATTCCGGATTCAAGGATGATATCATCTCCAGCGCAAAGTGGGATATTGAGTTGCTCTGCATAGATGAATAAATTGGGCGGCAATGTGTAAGAAATGGTGGCGTCTACTTGGTTGCCGCAAACGTCCGTGACCGTCACGAGGGCCGCGCCAGGCTCGTTTGTCTGAATAACATTTACTGACAGTGTGTCGTTGGGGCCGGTGCTCCACTCGAAGACATGTGGGCCATAGCCGGATATCGGCGCGACCTCGAGCACGGCTTCGCCATTGCAGATGCCGACAGGATTGACATAATCCAATTCAGTTGGTTCAAAATCCTCAATCAAGAGTGTTGATTGGCGGAAAACGGAATCGCCACACAAATTCACATACAGGTACTCGATGGTCACCGTTTCGGTGCCTTCCGCTTCAGCATCGGCATTCACATTCAGAGGAATATCCACGGTGTACTCACCGACTTCCATGATGACCTCTGGATCGATTTCCTCGTAATCCACGCCGTTGGTAGCGGTGCCTCCAATGGTAATGAGGAGCGTATCCTCAATGCTCGCATCGGGACGAACAACTTGAAAAACAGCATCGTTGCAGGACTCAACGACAGTGGTGTCGCCTCCGAATATGATGTTTCCCGAAATGGAGGCGGTTGCAGTGAGATCGAAGCTGTTGGAAGAAAAAGAGCCTCCTTCGATGAAAACGGCACTGTCGAAAGCGGTATCACCGGCATCAGCAATTGCAATTTTAATATGATAGGTTTGACCGCACTGAACTGCGGCTTCTGCGGTCAATGAAACCGTGAATCCATCGAGTTGTGTGGCGTTCGGATCACTGTTGGTAGCATTATCAATGTAATAGTCAGTGTTATTCATCCAGTTGGGATCGACTTGCGCGCAGTTGCCCGCTGTTCCCGAAGCACCAACATTGCCGTTGTTCACTGAGTTGATTGTGACCGGTGTGTCATCCGTTTCAGGAATGACCGCAAGGTTAATTGCGCCATCGCTATAAACGCCATTGATCCCCGGGCCGCTCAAGAAAAAGCCGAAAGCATCATTGACGGATCCGCAGACGTATTCGTTGTACTCATCGCTCCCGAAGCTGTAGTTGAAACTTAATGAGTCACCGGATGGGATGAAATCAAATTCCAAAACTGCCGCATCGTTCGTGGCAAAGGTGGACAGAAGATCTAAATCAATGTCGTTGACTCCAAAATTGCCTCCACCCGTTGTGGAGCTACCGATGTCATTTGGACCGATGACATTGGAACAACTTCCAGAAGCCA
>DCPZ01000067.1 GCA_002323795.1 Flavobacteriales bacterium UBA1531
CTGCACGTATGCTGATGCTGGATATAACTGCGCTGGTGAATGCCTGTTCGACTCTGATGGAGACGACATATGCGATTGGATCGAACTTGAAGCCCTCATCGAGGCCTTGACCGCTGGCACTTACTGCGGAGATGGCACCCTTTGGGTCGAAGCAGCTCAAGCTTGTCTTCCAATGGAAATGTGCGTTGGAGATCTCGACGTCGATGGCACTAGAGGAACTGGTGACTTGCTGATATTCCTCGGATTATTTGGCACGGATTGCGAATGACTTACTGCAATGCACATGTTTATCAGAACGGAAAAATAAAAACCCTCGCATCTTCAACTGATGCGAGGGTTTTTAAATAGCCCTTCGAGGTCGACACGAGTTACTCGTTAGACATCCACTTTATCATTGATTTTAGCTTGTTGTCCAAACAGACAACATCCCTCTTCACGGATTCTTGCCGTTCTAGCCCTTGAACCAAACATTCATTTTCGTCCAGAAAACATGACGATTTTGAGGGCCGATAGATAGCCTCAATTGAATCACATTAAAAACTTAAATCAGCTGCTTAAAACTCATAGAAAGCCAGCAGCAGCGCATCTGGATCCAAAAGAAACCTTCCCCATCCTTAACCTCGGTCATGGTTGGGGTATGAGCACAAAAAAAAGACTCCGAAGAGTCTTTTTAAGATTACCCATGTGGCACTTTCAAATGTTCAGAAGTGTCCGGCCTATCAGCGCCTTTCAAATCGTTATTGTTTTCGTTATTCAGCCAAATGGTGTGTGATGTTGGGAATTAACTGCCCTCAGTCGCTTCAGTCGCCTGCATCATTTGCTCCATAATTTCTGGGTTCTCTGCGAGGAGTGCATTGAACGTGGCAGTCCAATCGGCATAATGAGCAAGATTTGTCATTTCACCGGCCTCATTAAATTCCATACTTCCGTAAGTCATCAATTGTTGAGTGGCTTCGCCCATTTTCATTTCCCACTTACCATAATACCTCACGCTGCCGTCTACCTCGAAGTTGACCGAGTCAACACCCGGTAAATAAACCGCTTCCTGGAGATTCATTTTTAATAAAGACGTGAGCATTCCATATTGTTCCACAGCCTCTTCTTTGCCCCGATCAACCTCATTGAAACCTGTACCTACATCAACAAAATCTGCGGCGTAAATGGAAGGATCAATTTCACCCTGCTGAAAACCTGCAAACATGGCTTCTAAGGTTGCCTTGTTCTTTTCATAAACAGACATGTCGGCTTCAGGACACTCTACGGTGTTCTCATTGCAGCCCACGAGAAGCATTAGAACTGCGATTGGAAGAAATAAATTTTTCATTTTTTTTTTTAATTGGCGCAATGATACAGCCTTTAACGCAAAAATCCCCGCACCTTTTAAAGATGCGAGGATTTTGAAATTAGTAATCGTTCAATCAATCACCACACGTAGCGTCTTAGCAGCAGTATTTTCCCCAATCATTTGAAGCAGGTACAGCCCTGAAGGGATGCCGGATACATTCATTTGAGAATCCTCTGTTCCTTTGAACTCTCTCACCGCTTGACCCGAGAGATTCATCAGATTCGCCTTCCAAACCACATTTGGTTCAAGTCCGCTGATCGCCAACCATTCGGTCACTGGATTCGGATAGACCGTTGCTTCTATCAAAGCGTCATTGAACTCACTTACAGCGTTGACTGAGCCACTCTCACCGCCGTCGATAACTGTGATGATAAAGCCTTCGACAAACCCGTCCAGCAAGCCCAACGAATCTACTGAGATTGATTCGCAGTAGGTGTCTGAGCATCCCGCTGCATCATCCGTTACCGTCAAACACAGGTTGTAAGGACCGTCTGTGATGTACTGCCAAGATGTGAACGGCTCGTCGCTGGTTCCTTCGTCTCCGAAATCCCAAGCATAGCTTGCATTGATGTTGTAGTCGTAAATGGTGATGTTCACAGCGCCAGCAATGGGAGTACCATTCGGTGTGGTGGCTTGAGCGACATCGAACGTCGCATTACATTGAGCATCGTCACCTTCAGCACAGGCTGCGATACCTTCAACACTTTGTGGTGCTTCGAATTCAGAGGATTGATCCACGAGCAATTCGCCGCTTGGTCCAAAGGCTAAATAGCCGCAGGCTTCTGCATTGATCACAGGCTCCATTACCGCAAAGCCAATCTCACCTGTGTTTACAGGCACAAAAGCTTTCCCTTGCCAGAAGGTTGACCAGCTCGGGGAGTATGTACCGAAAGGACCGAAATCGATGGTGGCGTAGCTGCCATATTCGTACGAGAAGACTTCAAGAGCTCCGCCAAACCATCCTTCTTGGGATTCATCAACGAAAAGGATTTCCACGTATCCACATGAAAAGTCGGTGTCGCAAGGCTTCAAACCAAATACGCTTCCAGCTCCAAAGTTCGTGTCGTCTTCCGTTTCAAACAGCACATTGCCATTCTCATCCACGACTTGATACGACGGCCATCCGGATCCGTTCGTATCCGTGAAGAGGACATCGATTACGGAACCTTCGTTTGCAGCGAACGAAAATGTGCTCGTGCCTAGTTCTTCAGGAAAACCATCAAAATCCGCATCTGTAGCCAATTCATTGTTCGTTTCAGAAGTAATCATCGTGCCGTCGACGTATACGTCTACGGTAGATCCCCCCCAATCTTCATACGCATCTGCGTTGAACAGGTTGATGGTCCATGTTCCACAGGTTCCCTCCACCACAGGGATGTCCAAAGGCAACACTTCGGCCAGAGAATGCACCACACCATTGTAGGCTAAGATGTCAACGACTTCAATCGCCGCTCCTGAAGCTGTTGCTCCAGCGTCTCCGAGACCGATTTCGATGGTTTCTCCATTCAAAGTGGTCAAGACCTGACCGTCAGTCAAATCGCTGCTCTCGTATACGCCGACAACAATGTGTCGTTCAACGAACTCGTCCACGTTTTGTGAATTGATGAAGGCTGTTGCATCTGAATAGCCCATGGACAAAGCAAACGCATTCACTGCATCATCAGAGGGAGCAAACACGGTATAAGGACCTGGAAGTGGATCCCCATTGTTGTCATCTTCGGCCTCCAATGCCTGAGCGCTCAAGTAGTCAAACAAATAAGCATTGATGATTCCAGAAGTGAACGCCGTGTGCGCTTCACTTTGGGCAATCGCCGTGACGACAGTGGCCTCAGGATAACCACTTGGAGCCATTGTTTTGTCGATCACGTGAATGACACCGTTGTCTGCTATGATGTCGGTTTGAAGCACATTGGCATCGTTGATCATGACGCCTGCTCCCACAGAGACACTGAGGCTTTGGCCTTGCAGCGTAGGCAGTGACATGCCATCGGCCAGATCAGCTGCCATGTATGTGCCTGGTACGATGTGGTAATTCAATGCGGTAGGCAAGTCCGAAAAGCCAGCCAAGTCCCATTGGTTCAGATTCATCAAAGCCATGACTTCTTCCACCGCGTCTTGGTTTGGTACAAAAACGGTGTAATTGTTGTCTTCGTCGCTTAGCTGTTCGAGGTTGAAGCCTTGCAGGACATAACCTGAGTTGAAGCAACACGGTTCAGGGACAGAGTCGCTGCTGTACATGATGCCATTCATGGCATCATCCAAAGTATAAGCCCATTGCGCATTGGCGCCTTGTCCTAAGGTGAAGGCTAGGCAAATTGCTATACCCGTTTTGAGAAGATTTGTAATCATTTAAGGATATTTTTACTGCCCTGTGTTACCACTCGCATCTGTATTTCGTGACGGAAAATTCAAAATGCGACCATATTGAGGTATGAAATGAACGATATCTAGTATGGATGGTAGCTTAATTGACAGATGAAGCACGGGAAAGTTCAAAGAAACGCGTGACACCTGCAGCGATTTGCAGCGTTCTAAGCTGCCCATCCCACTGCCTGAGTCCCGGAACATTCGATTGCTCACTACCGGCACTGCCTAGCGTTTGAAATCCCAAGGCCACCGAAGCGTCCAACCTCCATTCGGGTTGGAATTGAAATCCTACGTACAGCCGTGTAAACGGAGACCATGCGATCCGAGAATGCGGCAAGTTGCCTTCATCAAACGCAACCACATTGAGAACCTCTGCATTCATAGCATCTTCATCCGTGAATGAGTGGCCGCGTGCTCCGGTGCGAAGAAGCAGTTGCCCTCCGAGTCCACCTCCCAGCGTCCACCTTGCAATCAACCATTCCTTGCGCCACTCAAATGGAATGACCAAGGCATTGACGTGATTGTAATTGCGAAAGTGACGATGATGAGAGGCCGTTGCCAACACAGGTCCTGTCTCCATAGCCAATGTATCCCCTGATATGGGATCCACATCAATTGAAATAAGACCAGTAGGATCCACGAATTCAGTTTGCCAAGTCTGCTCAAATTCCAAACGCTGTGCATAATCCAACCAGCCTAAGCCTAACGACCATTGCTGATTTTTGAAGTTGAAATCCACCGCAATTCCCCCTCCTGCACTTGATCCCGCATGGAAATAATCACTGAACGTTCCGAGTTCATCGCTAGTGTACTGAAAATCGCTCAACGTCAAGCCTCCAAATGCTCGAATGCCGAATCTTCTCGAAACCGATATTTCTTGAGTGGCGTAGTCGTTTAGCATCGCTTCGACAGGCTCATTGCTCTTCGGAAACCGAAGATTTATAGGTCTCATCGGTGGGATCCCTCTGCCCTCAATGGAACCATTGGATTCTGTTAATTCTACTAACGCGCCTTCAAACTGGAGTGTTTCTTCAGCATTTTCATCGTTTTCGTTGTTTTCGTCTAATCCCACCTTAGTCTCTGTGCGTCGTTCATCCGAGAGTGACGAAGGTGACGAGCTCCGTGATTGGCCATCCACATCTGCTAAATCTTCCTGAAGCTGCTCGTTTTCCCTGGAGACAGTCATCGGCTCAGATGGCGAGGCTGGCTGTGAATCGAACACGCTAGCCGTTGACAAGCGATCCCCCGACACGGATTCATCTCCAATCGACTCCCGCTTAGCAGCCAGCCCCAATCCTTCATTGTCCGCCAACTGAGTATGCTCCGGCACTACTTCCGAAACTTCCTCCGAAACCTCTTCCAATTCCTTCTCGGATTCTTTCTCAGAGTCCACATTCAAGCCAACGCCAATGCCGACAACAACGAACAACGCAGCAACTCCAAATGCAGTTCGATTCATCCCAGTCGAATTTCCAGGCGCAGAGGCGTTTTCGGTGGCAGGTTGACTCAAACCGGCCTGAATGTTATTCCAGAGTTCCTCATCCAATGAAGGATTCGCATCTGCCTTGGAACTGCCTAATTTGGCTCTCAATATATCTTCAATCCATTTCATAGTCGGAACTTTTTTTGAGGATCATTTCATTTCCTTCAACATCAAATCTGGAAACAATCCATTGTTTCGCCCTCGAGAGCCGCTTTCTCGAGGTAACGGCCTTAATGTCGAGCAGCACTGCAATCTCGTCATGTGAATACCCATCAACAGCATAGAGCAGAAGCACTTCATATTGATCTTTTGGCAATGCCTTCAAACGCTGCAGCAGTGCCTCTTCATCCAGCAGTCGCAAGACCTCCGGCTCTTCGGACAATGTGTGACTGACATCAAAGAGGGACTTTCTTTTGGAATCCTTCTTTCCTTGAGTGATCGCTGTATTCACAGCGATTTTAGTTGCCCACGTCTGTACCTTGCCCTTCCTTTCATCGAATTGATGCAGATTGCGAAAGATGCGAATGAATGCTTCTTGCAATATGTCTTGCACATCCGTCTCCGACCAGATATACCTTCTAACCGCACTTTTCAGACTTGGCAACAAATGATTGAACAGAGCACGCTGAGCAGTAGGAAGCCCATCCAGACATTCCTGAACCAGGGACAAACATGGATCAACCTCGATCAGGTCGTCATCCCTCATCCCATCGGTGATTGTCTCCATCGCTGAATCCGATACCGATCTTGTTTCACGGGCAATCCACATGGAGTTCTACAATTGCACCTTCTACGGATGAGGCGTTGGAATATGACTCCACGACGTCAGCAACTCCAATATCAGAACAAGGGAAATAAGCAGCCAACGAAAACGCTGTTGTTCCCTCCGGGAGGTAATACGAAACGCTGGCCCCTGCAGGAGGAACAACAACATAGGTCGGGCCTGCCAAAAATGGCGGGTCGCTTTCTACAGTAACCACAATCTCTGTGGCCATGTCATTGATGAGTTCCATCGCAATCAAATCTGCCGAATCCGAATTGATGCATTCACACTCAGCTGAAACCATGCCTGCTTCACCATCGAGCCCGCATGCATCTCCCACGTCGAGCATCAAATTTGGACAGTCTACTGCTGCAATCACTTCAGGGCTGGGAGCTTCAACTTCAGTTGTTATGACGTCAAACGTCTCTTTTTCGCAAGCCACAAAGCACACTGCGCTCAAAAAAAGCAAGCCTACCGAAAGAAATGGAAATGTGCGCATTTGATGTCTTTACTTTAGATTCAGCTAAAATGTGACAATGAGCCGGAACTTTTTTAACTATACCCATGCAACACTCCACACGTTTTACACCCACCCGGCAAATGTAACAATGCCAAAACTCTCGCGTCACTCGGCTAAGAAAGATGAGTGCTAACGTCGCCACCAACGATCACAAGAGCGAATGACTTCAGGGGTGTATTCATTGTTCCGCCAGTAGTGTCAACGGGTTAAAATACCCCGTCAATCAAAAGTGCATAAAAATAATTTATTTCGTTGATGCGAAGTATCTGGCCAAGTGGGAGGCGTCAGAGAAGGTAAACACCAGGCATTAACACGCCCCCGACCTATCATTCCCGTTTCTAAAAAAGAGGCAGCCCCATCAAATTCAGTCCTTAACGAATACTTTCAGCTGCTGGATTTGTCCGGAGGTGCTCTTGGCAACGACCAATTGCAAGCCGCATCCCTTCATTTCCCAGGATTGATCGGTCAAAAGAAACCGCTGGGCGACCCGGCGACCACTGGCATCATACACTGTCAAATAAATGTCTTCCAGAGCGATGACCGTGTTGGATTGTGCGGCACACAAGTCCGCTTGGCCAAAATAGCTGGGATCGAATGGCTCCGCAATGGACAATGGATTCGCACAAAATTCAGACCAAAAAGACCACATCACTGCTGAACTTTGAATATCCATGTTGCCCCAAGCGCCAAACCAATCGTGGTCGCCTTGATTGACACGATAGACTTGGGCCTTGTAGCCCGTGGGCGATCCGAAATGTTCGATGAGGTCCACCGTACTGCCATCGGACGGGTCGAAATCGGGAAGAGAGGTGGTGGTGGCTTCGGCGCATCCATTGGCATTTGCCCAATGAGCCACCACAGTCTCCACGCCCGGCGCTCCTTCCCAAGGGTCGTTGGAGCCGAGGGTCGATCCATAAAGAACCACATAATCTTGAGTGCCGTGGATGTGGACAACGGGAACAGCTTGCACCTCGCACGTTTCCCAATCGGCACCACTCATCGTCCCTCCCACGGAACCGATGGCTTTGAAAATCTCGGGAGCTGCACAGGCCAAGGTGTAGCTCATATAACCGCCGTTGGAATACCCGCAGCTATACGTGCATTCGGCACTCAATTCCAATGTGGTCTGTAAATGCAGGGCGAGTTCCGTCAGGAATTGAACGTCGTTGACGTTGGAAATGCCCAGGTTCGCATTCCAATGGTTGATGCCTTGGAAGTCGGGGAGTCCCTGAGGATAGCAAACCACAAACCCCTCTTGGTCCGCGATCTCTGACATTCCGCCAAAAACAGCGATGCTTGAAGCAGTCCCTGAGTGTCCATGAAGAACAAAAACAAGCGGTGCATTCGGAGGTAAATTTTCAGGGATATACAGGTAATATGCACGTTCGTCATCTCCTGATGTGACGAAAATATCGGGAACCAAACACGATCCATCATCTGCGGTGGCGCCCACCACATAGTTCTCGGCATCGGGATTCGTGCACCCGTAGAGCATATAATCACACGCATCAGTTTCCCCAATTTCAAGTGTGGCATACGCAAGAACGCCATCCGCCAGATCAATCTCTACCGATAAACCATTGTCCATCGAAACATCTAATGAACCGCCGTTCCAACCGTCACCCCAAGAGTCAGACAGAATGAAAAAATAACAGCCGGGTTCCAGACAAACGGTTTGTTCTGTGGAAGTGTAATTCTGTGTTCCTTGAAACGAGGCGATTATGTCGTCATCCGCATTGGAATATAGTTCCCACGCCATCTCATTCCCCCAATTGCCCGTGGTACTATTCAGTATTCCAGATTCGCAATCTTGGGCAAAGTTGTGCGTCGTGGCAAGGGAAATCGTGAGGATGAGCAAGTTGAGGCGGAGGAGAAGGTTCAAGATTACTATGATTTTATTGGACTTACGGCTAATGTAGTTGAATTATTCAAGTTGTTTATGAAGGCTCGAACCGTTAGCATTTTGCACCGATGTAATCGGCTCGAAATGCTAATGTCTCTCGAAGGATGATAGTTATGGTAGTCATTCTCTGCTGCCCGTCTAATAGGTCAACAGAATTTGATTCAGGGTCTACAACTGTAGTATAAATCGGCCCGAAGAACCAGCGTTCGTTATCGTCGCATGCTTTCTCAAGGTCGCTGAACAATTTATTCCGCTGGTTATCTTCCCATGAGTAAGGTCTTTGATAGTCAGGAATATAGATTGCGCGCCCCTCTGCATTGAAAAAGTCCATGACAGTTCGAGCATTAATGCGAGGTTTTGCTCCACGATTAGTAATGGTACTGACCAAGATTTCTGTTATTTCACGCATATCTCTTAAATTATGCAGCAAGGTAAAAAACCAAACCGCACTATTTCCCTAAGAAACTAGAGTTTGGTTTGGTGGGGATGGGGTAGATGAAAATGATTTCCTGAAAGTTGAAAGTCCCGTGCTCCTCTCAATTTTAGTCTGAGTATTCGAAAGTAAAAGGGGCGCCGAACTGCCTTGATACCTGAATTTGCTATTGTTTGTGGTATATTGGTTCACCTTAATCAAAACCAAAATGAAACACTTGCTCGCTTTGATGGCGCTGTGCGTGGCTTTTGC
>DCPZ01000002.1:0-16086 GCA_002323795.1 Flavobacteriales bacterium UBA1531
GGCCATCCAAATACACCTTTCACAATTCCTTTTGGCGTGTGAATATCGACACGCTTTGAGGGGGCGATTTGGTGATCGCTTCCCCCATTGCGTTTGAGGTAGATGTAACCATCGGAGGTGATGTAATGCACGAAATAACTGATTTCGTCAGCATGTGCCTCGATGACTACCTTAAAGGGAGCATCAGGATTGATGACGCCAACAACTGTCCCATATGTATCGACGATGTGCTCGTCGATGTAGGGACGGATGTAGTCGAGCCAAAGTTGCTGACCGCTGCTTTCGAATCCTGTCGGACTTGCGTTGTTGAGATAGGCCTCTAGGAATTTCTCTGATGCCTTGCTGATGATGCTTTTCTTTTTTGCCATGGGACAAAAGTACCCGCGCACCTCGCATTCATTCGCACGAATTCGCGTTTGATTTCAACAAATTTTTACGTGAGCTGTATAAATCGACTGTCCCTCTGAGGTGTCAAAGATTGTATTCGTTCTTATTGATGAGATCGAGTGCAATCAGTTGACGTGCATCCTTCGTGTTGAAGTCCTCTGTTTTGGCAAATCGTTTCATCCCCATGAGCATCATCTTCAATTCATCGCCTTCGGCGAAAGCAAGCAGTGCTTCTTTTCCGGAGCTGTGAATCCACTCTGATGCTTCATAAGTATAAACTCGCATGATGGCTTCTTGTACGCTTAAATCAGCTTCGGTGCCGCGAATGCTTCGTAGTTTTTGAACCCGTAGGATCGTTGACTCAGCTGTGTACGCCCAAATGGCCATGTCCGCAATGCTCATTAGGATTTCTTGTTCCTTCGCCAAGGTCATCATGAGCTTTTGTGCGGCAGACCCAGCGACCATGAGGATTGCTTTCTTGAAGTTTCGAACATATTGCAGCTGCTTTTCGAATAAATCCGTCGACGGGAGTGACATGTCGGGCACACCGGTTAACTCGGAAGATATCGCCATGGCTGGAGTCATCAGATCAATCTCACCTTTCATCGCCTTCTTGAGAATCATATCTACCGTGAGCATCCGGTTGATTTCATTCGTTCCTTCAAAGATCCGGTTGATTCGAGCATCTCGGTAGGCCAATTCGGCTCTAGTTTCGGCGCTGTACCCCATGCCTCCGTAGATCTGCACCGTCTCGTCAACGACGTAGTCAAGCACTTCTGAACCCAGTACTTTCATCATCGCACACTCCGGGGCAAAGTCAGCAATGCCCTTTAAGGTCGCTTCGCCATGCTCCATCCCTCCAGCTTTAAGCGCAGCAATTGCATCATCGATGTTTTGCGTTGCCCGGTAAAGAGCGGATTCTTTGGTGAAGAGTCGAATGGCGCTTTCGGCCAATTTGTATCGAATTGCTCCATATTTGGAAATCGAGCGGCCAAATTGCTCTCGTTCGTTTGCATATCGGACAGCGTGGGTGCAGGCATCTTTGGCTGCGCCGAGGACAGCCCCTCCCAATTTAATTCGTCCAATATTCAAGATATTGACTGCAATTTTGAATCCTTTCTGGCGCTCGTAGAGAAGGTTTTCCGTTGGAACCTTGACATCACTGAAGAAAATCTGTCGGGTCGAAGAGCCCTTGATGCCCATCTTTTTTTCCTCTGGGTTTTTGGTAATCCCTTCTGCATGACCATCCACGATGAACGCGGTTAGATTTTCATCTTCATCGATTTTGGCAAAAACGATCATGACATCGGCGAATCCGCCATTCGTAATCCACATCTTTTGGCCGTTGATGAGGTAGTGTTTGCCATCTTCAGTGAGTTTGGCAGTCGTTTTTCCATTGTTGGCATCTGACCCGGCACTCGGTTCAGTCAGGCAATAGCACCCTTTGAGTTGTCCCGAGGCGAGCCCAGGAATCCATTGTTGCTTTTGTGCTTCGTTGCCATAATAGAGAATGGGCAAGGTGCCTATTCCAGTATGAGCGCTAAAGCTCACACTGAAGGAATGTGCCCCGCCAATGGCTTCTGTAATCAGCATGGTCGATTTAAAGTCGAGTCCCATGCCGCCGAGATCTTCAGGCACCGAGCTGCCAACAAGTCCAAGCTGTCCAGCTTCCTCCATCAGCTTAGGCACGAGTCCTTCCTCTTGCTGTTCGATGCGTTCGAGATTGGGGATGATGCGTTGTGCGACAAAGTCCAACGTCATTTGCTTCATCATGAGTTGTTCTTCGGACCACTCTTCAGGAATGAAAATATCGTCAGCGGCGGTTTCGCGGATGAGAAACTCGCCTCCACGCAGGGCATTTGATTGTTCAGACATACTGAATTCGATTAAGCGTTCATCATTTCAAAAACTCCAGCGGCTCCTTGACCGGTTCCTACGCACATGGTGACCATGCCGTAGCGCGCTTTGCGTTGCTGTAATTCGTTCATCAACTGGACAGTGAGCTTTGCTCCAGTGCAACCCAAGGGGTGACCCAAGGCGATGGCTCCTCCATTTGGATTCACAATACTGGGATCCAGATCCAGTTCTTTGAGCACGGCAACGGATTGTGAAGCGAAGGCTTCGTTCAATTCGATGGCACCAAGATCGTTTGTGGTCAACCCGGATTTACGCAGGGCTTCAGGTACGGCATGGATCGGACCCACTCCCATAATTCGTGGTTCAAGGCCACTTACATGATAACTTGCTAGACGTGCTATGGGCTCTACGTTCAATTCTTTGAGCATTTTTTCAGAAACTACGAGTACGAACGCCGCACCGTCTGAGGTTTGCGAACTGTTTCCTGCTGTTACGCTTCCACCTTGTGCGAAAACAGGTCGCAATTTGGCCAGTCCGGCAACAGAAGATTGGCGGCGCACTCCTTCATCGGTGTCCACAAGATGTTTTCGTTCTTGTCGATTTTCCGACTCATCCAAGTAAATTTCGGATACTTCAATGGGAGCAATTCCGGAGGTAAATCGCCCTGCGTCAATGGCGGCAGCTGCGCGTAAATGGCTATCCAATGCAAATGCATCTTGTTGCTCCCGACTCACTTCGAAGTCCTTGGCAACGGCCTCTGCGGTGAGTCCCATGCCCCAATACCAATCTGGATTGGCTTTCGCAATTCTGGCGTTCGGCACGATGCGCCAGCCTCCAAATGGGATGGGGGACATGGACTCAATACCTCCAGCTAGAATGCAGTTTGCCAAGCCCGCATGGATTTTGGCCGATGCGATGGCGATTGTTTCCAAGCCACTTGCACAATATCGATTCACAGTCATTCCTGGCACTTTCTCGGTGTCAAGGCCCATGAGGCTCACCATTCTTCCGATGTTCAGGCCTTGTTCCGCCTCTGGTGTAGCATTTCCTACAATCACGTCGTCAATGCGGTCTTTGCCCAATTGTGGGAAATCCCCAAGTAATTTCCGGATCACTTGCTCGCCTAAGTCGTCTGGTCTTACGAAACGAAATGCTCCTTTTCCAGACTTCCCAACCGGCGAGCGGTATCCTCCGATGATGTATGCGTTCATGGCTTTAGTTTCTTAGGATTTTGCCCTTTTGAATAAGGCTTTGCATGCGTTCCAGCGTTTTGCGTTGCATGCACAATTCGACAAACGCTTTGCGCTCCAGGTCGAGTAAATACTGTTCGGACACTTCTGTTCTTTCACTCAAGTCGCCGCCACACATGGCATACCCCAGTTTTTCACTGATCAGTTGGTCGTGATCCGAAATGTAGTTTCCACTCTTCATGCTGTGCGCTCCCACATAAACAATGCCTAGGCCTTCTTGTCCAGCCACTGTGATATCTTTTCGCTCGAGTGGCATGGTATAGCCTGATGCAGCTAATTCCATAGCCGCTCTCTTTGCTTTTGAGAGCTGATCTTTTCGATTGACCACCACTTCGTCAATTCCTTCACGAAAGTAGCCCAGTTCGAAAGCTTCGTAAGCAGATGTGGCTACCTTGGCTTGTCCAATTGTAAGGAATCGATCACGCAATCGATTGATGCGCATGTCGCCATTGTGCATTTCATCATTCAAGCGAACCACGAACTCTTTGGTGCCGCCTCCTGCCGGAATCACTCCAATTCCAAATTCAACGAGGCCTATATATGTCTCTGCATGTGCGATGACTTTATCTGCATGCATGCAAAGTTCGCATCCGCCGCCGAGCGCCATTTGATGTGGGGCAGCGACCACTGGGATGCCGGAATAGCGCATCCTCATCATGGTCCGCTGGAAGACTTGAATCGCGTGATTGAGATCGTCCCATTCTTGTTCGACAGCGAGCATGAAGATCATTCCGACATTGGCTCCTGCACTGAATTGAGCGCCCTCATTGGAAACTACGACTCCTTTCCATTGCTCCTCAGTCTCAGCAAGGTCAATGACCTTGTTCAGCCCTTCTATTACTTCGGATCCAATCGAATTCATTTTGGTGTGGAATGCGATGTTGAGAATCCCATCCCCCAAATCTTGAATGGTCGTTCCAGCATTTGACCAGACGATTGAAGACTCAGGAAGCCAGCTGAGGGCAATTCTGTCTTCTTGTCCTGGAATGGCTTCGTATTGGTTTTTTTGCGGGTTCCAACATTCCCGAATTCCATCGCGGTTTTGATAAAAAGTGCCATTGCTGTTTTGGGCGAACTGTTCTACCCATTTAGGGAGACTCAAACCTTTCGCTTTAATGGCCTCACAACCGGCTTCAAATCCGATGGCATCCCAGCTCTCAAATGCCCCAAGCTCCCAACCAAAACCAGCGCGTAACGCATCGTCAATGCGATACGGTTCATTGGCAATTTCGGGCACTCGTTGGGCCACATAGGCAAAGACATCTCCGAAGATTCTCCGATAGAAATCGCCAGCTTCGTCGGTGCCGTTGAAAAGCAATCGCGTCCGATCCGATAAACTGTCTACTGCTTTGGCGGCATCGAGCGTGGCAAATTTAACTTTGTTTTTGGATCGGTATTCGAGTGTTTTGAGGTCGAGCACCAGGATCTCACTCTTGCCTTGGTCACTCTTCACTTTTTTGTAAAAACCGGCACCGGACTTTGCCCCAAGGTGATCGTTGTCAACCAAGTGCTGCACGTAATGAGGGATTTCAAAGACTTCACGTCGTTCGTCATCTGCGCAATTATCAGCGACTCCTTTGGCCACATGCACGAGGGTGTCGAGCCCCACGACATCACATGTGCGGAAGGTGGCACTTTTGGGTCGTCCCATTGCTGGTCCAGTTAACTTATCCACGGCTTCAACGGATAAGCCCATCTCTTGCACGGTGTGAAACAAGGCTTGAATAGCAAACACACCGACTCGGTTGGCTATAAATGCCGGCGTGTCTTTGCATAAAACGATTTGCTTTCCAAGGATTTTTTCACCGTAGCGCGCAAAGAAATCGAGTACCTCTGGCTTGGTTTGAGGACCAGGGATGATTTCGAGGAGCGGCAAATAACGAGGCGGATTGAAGAAATGTGTGCCGCAGAAATGCGCTTGGAAATCTTCGGATCGACCTTCGCTGAGCTGTCCAATGGGAATCCCAGAGGTGTTGCTGGTGATGAGCGTTCCTGGTTTTCGAACTGTTTCGATGCGTTCAAAGAGTTGTTGCTTAATGTCGAGTCGCTCGACGATGACTTCAATGATCCAGTCGCATTCGCTGAGCTTTCCGAGGTCATCATCGAAATTACCCACTTGAATCCGCTTCACAAATCGCTTTGAATAAATGGGGGACGGATTGGATTTCAATGACGCCTTCAGATGGCCGGCTGCAATGGCATTTCGTGGGCCTTCTTTAGCGGGGAGGTCAAGCAAAAGAACTTCCGATCCGGTTTGAGCGAGATGACAGGCGATTCGTGAACCCATCACGCCTGATCCAAGGACAGCGACGCGTTTAATTTTGTGCAAAGGAAGTGTGGTCATCGAGGTGATTGAGATTATTGAGTTTGCTTTTGAATGTTTTGGAGGAGGTCTTCAGGATGGTCCAAAATTTCATTCAACCGTTTCATTTCTTCGAGCAATCGAGTGACTGATTCGGATCCTAGTAGCTCACGAAGTCGGTTGTTTACTGTTATTACGAGATCCCGGGCTTGTCTGCGTGCGGTGATGCCTTGTTTGGTCAAGAAAACACGCATCACTCGCCCATCAGTGGGGTCGGGGATTCTTTCGATGAGGCCGATCGACTCCATGCTTCGCAGTGATCGGCTGAGACTAGTCGGTTCCATGCCCATCTTTGGACCAAGCTGAGTTGACGGAGTTCCCGCTCGTTCCGTATGCAGAAGAATGAAAACGTATGAAAAGGGAATGCCGCGCCGGTCTGCTTCCGATGCATAAAGCCGCGAAAGTTTTGTCCAGCCCCAGCGCAGGTGAAAATCAATTGTCTCATTCGGCTTCATCGTTACAATGTACGAAACAAAAGTTATGCACGCATAGCAAAAACCAAGAATTATGTGCGCATGGGAAAAAAGCGAAAGTGAAAACCGAAATACCCCGCTATGGTCTCAGATCAGCTTGCCATCGGAAAGCTTGACGACATGGTCTCCTCTCTCTGCGAGTTTTTCATTGTGGGTAACAACGATGAAAGTTTGTTTGACCCTATCGCGCAATTCTACGAATAGATCAAAAAGCGATTCGGCATTGTCTGAATCTAGATTTCCAGTAGGCTCATCGGCTAAAACGACACTGGGTTGATTCATAAGTGCTCGAGCTGCGGCGACCCGTTGTTGTTCGCCGCCACTGAGGGTGCTAGGGGATTTCTGCAGGTGATCTTGCAGACCAAGCTCCACAAGCAGTTGCGTTGCGTAACTTTTCGCTTCTTTGTCATTGCGGCCAGCAATCCAAGCGGGCATGAGGACATTTTCAAGTGCCGTAAATTCAGGAAGCAACCGATGAAATTGGAAAATAAAACCAATGTGTTGATTTCGAAATGCAGCAAGCTGCTTTCGATTTAGGGCATGCACGTCTTGATTGTCAATTCGAAGTGTTCCAGAATCTGGCGTGTTCAAGGTTCCCAAAATCTGAAGCAACGTAGTTTTTCCCGCACCTGAAGCACCGACGATGGATGTAATCTGACTTTTTGGAATGTCCAGGTCGATTCCTTTCAGTACATCAAATGAGTCAAATTGTTTCGTAATGCCGCGTGCTTGAATCATAGTCACATTCATGTTTGCAAACTACATCAGAAACGGGCCTTCTGTTGATTACATTTGCATCGAATTTGAACGCAGAAACATGAACATTCACGAGTATCAGGGAAAATCCATTTTGAAAAGCTTTGGTGTGGCCATTCAAAATGGCCGTGTGGCGGAAACTCCAGAAGAGGCGCACGAGGCAGCGGTGGCATTAGCGGATGAAACAGGTACAAGTTGGTTCGTCGTGAAAGCTCAAATCCACGCGGGAGGACGAGGTAAAGGTTCCGTAACCGAGACCGGCTCGCATGGGGTTGTCATCGCCAAAGGCTTAGATCAAGTCAAGGAGAAGGCAGCGGGAATCCTCGGAGGTCACCTCGTCACAGCACAGACCAGTGCTGACGGAAAGCAAGTGAGCAAAGTGTTGATTGCAGAAGATGTTTATGGTCCTGGCGACAGCGAACCTTCGGAGATTTACATGAGTGTCTTGTTGGATCGTGCGAATGGTCAAAACATCATCATGTATTCGCCGCAAGGAGGAATGGACATCGAAGCTGTTGCTGAAGAAACACCAGAACTTATTTTCAAAGAAGCAATCGACCCAACGTTGGGACTTCAGGGGTTTCAGTCTCGACGCATCGCGTTCAATCTAGGACTCTCCGGTAAAGCCTTCAAAGAGATGAGCAAATTCGTTCACGCTCTATACAATGCTTACGTCGGAAGTGATGCGACCATGTTCGAAATCAATCCGGTTTTGAAGACTTCTGACGATCGAGTCATTGCTGTTGATGCTAAGGTTTCCTTGGACGGCAACGCGTTGTACCGCCACAAGGATTATGCTGCGATGCGGGATGTCACTGAAGAGGATGCTACCGAAGTCGAAGCAGATGCGGCCGGTTTGAACTACGTCAAGCTTGATGGTAATGTAGGATGCATGGTCAACGGAGCCGGATTGGCGATGGCGACCATGGACATCATAAAGTTGAGCGGAGGAGAGCCAGCCAATTTCTTAGACGTTGGTGGCACAGCAGACGCAGCTCGTGTCGAGAAGGCTTTTAGAATCATCTTAAAAGACCCTGAAGTCAAGGCCATATTGGTCAATATTTTTGGAGGCATTGTCCGGTGTGACCGAGTGGCACAGGGAGTTGTGGATGCGTACAAAAACATGGGCAACATCGAAGTGCCGATCATCGTTCGTCTTCAAGGGACAAATGCTGCCGAAGCCAAGGCATTGATTGACGCCTCGGGTCTTGAAGTCCGTTCAGTCATTCAATTGCAAGATGCCGCGGATGCCGTCGCTGACGTTTTAGCCTGATCCAACACACAGGGTCTAAATCGGCTCAATCTGAGAGTTTTTCAATCATAAGTAGTCCATCCCGCATGGGCAGCAATGTGGTTCTTATGGACTTTTTCTGAGCGAGTTCTTTGGCCATATTGCGAAGTGCTCTGGCGGTTTCATCTGGTTCTGGGTGATTCGGAAGAACCTTTCCCCACCATAGCACATTGTCCACCAGAATCCAGCCGCCGGGTCGGGTGCGTTCGAGGCACAAACGAACATACGCTGCCGTCCGAAGTTTATCGGCATCAATCCAAGTCAGGTCGTACGGGCCAACGAGGTTTTGTAGTGCCTCTGTGGCTTCACAATTGTGCCGCCGCACTTGGTGCAAGATTCCTGCTCGTTTCCAATGCTCGTCTTGGATTTGGTTTAATTCATCATTTGGTTCAACGGTATCAATGATTCCATCTTCTGACAAACCATCTGCAAGGCAAATGGTCGAGTAACCGGTGTAGGTGCCAAGCTCAAGAATAGACTGAGGACGAATCATTCGGCTGATGTTAGCCAGAAAATGGCCTTGAATGGCGTCGCTTAGCATTTGCGGGCTCAACACCGTTTGCCAAGTTTTGACGCGCAGCGCTTTCAATACATCTGATTCCGGTGTGCTATTATCCTCCGCGTATCGTAGCAGAGGATCATCGAGGTCGTGTGGTGCTTTCAATTCTGGAATCAATTGCAACCCAGTCCAAACTCAGACAAGAAAATGAGGAGATCGGAAGCTCCAACCACACCATCGTTGTTCATGTCCGCCTCACCAATGCAATTACTCACGCAGCCAAATGTTCCAAGAAAGATGAGCAGGTCTGCGGTTCCGACCGTGTTGTCTAAATTCAGATCTGCTAGGCAATCTGTCGTCTCTGTCGGGCTAAAGATTCCGTTGCAATTGTTGTCAAACCCTTCATTTGTTCCGTCAGCACCAGGATAAATATTGGGGTTGTTGTCATTGCAATCGCATAGGTTGGTCCAATCATCTGTATCCGCATTCACAATCCCCGCGCATTCATTGAATCCAGCTTCGCAATTGGACAGCGCACATGCCGCGCAGTCTTCTTCGCTGCCGAAGGCGCAAGCAAGAAAACAACTTTGTACGATGCACGTTACTTGCTCACCGAAACAACCGATGCAGTCATTGGTGAGTGCTAGTTGTTCCGTCATACAAGCTACCAGGCATTCTTCTCCATCGTTTAAGCAAGCCAGCCCGCAATCCAATGATACCGCCTGAACATATTCGGTGTTTTGACAGATGTAATCCAAATCGAATGATGTGCAGTTTCCCTGAGCGCCAGCTTGAAGGGAAGCGCAGATGCTCAAACAGAGCATCGCGACCATAAGATGTGGGGTTAAATAGTTCATGTAACTTTAAAATACGGATTTTCGACCACTTTACCCAACAAAAGAAAATAATTCAATTGGTGTTCGCCATTACCTTCGCAGTCTTCATGGCCAAAAAGAAAAACAAATCGCGACTGCGATTGGAGGGAGATGGGATGGTGTTTAGCACCCAGCCTGGCTGGAGTATGATGCCTGAACGCGAGACTGATCTGGGAGACAAGGCCAATTCGAAGCAGCTTCTTTACGTGAGTTTGGATCGAAAACAGCGAGCTGGAAAGCCGGTTACGCTCATCGAGGGTTACTCCGGTGACGCGATGGCGCTTCTGCTCCTTGGGAAGGAACTTAAAACCATGTGTGGAGTAGGTGGTGCTGTCAAAGATGGATGCATATTAATACAAGGGGATCAGCGGATAAAAGTGATCGCTGCCTTGGAGGCAATGGGACATCGAGTCAAAAGCAAAGGAGGATGAGCAACGAAAATTCAGAGAAAACAGGAGAAGTCGCAGCGAAAGCGAATAAAATCGAATCCGATTTACCACTGTATTTCGCGAAGACTTTGGCGGGTATGGAACAGTTATTGGTGGCCGAATTGGCGGAGTTGGGTGCGATTAGCATGAAGGAGGTTCGGCGTGGTGTAGAGTTCAAAGCGGACATGGCGACTTTGTTCCGGGTTTGCCTATCGAGCCGTTTTGCTTTGACTGTCCTGCGCCCGATACTGACTTTTGAGGCTCAAAACCCTGATGAGCTATACAATGAAGCTAAAAAGTGGGAATGGGGCGCAGTTATGACCGCTCACTCGTCATTTGCTGTTGATGTTACTGTGCATTCTGCGATATTCACTCATTCACAATTTGCGATGCTTCGCCTCAAGGACGCCATCGTCGATCACTTTCGAGATCAGGGAGGGATTCGACCGGGAGTCAATAGAGAAGATCCAGACATGAGGATTCATATGCACATTTCAAACTCCGCTGTAACGCTTTCCTTGGATGCTGCCGGCAGGCCCCTTAGTCGCAGGGGATATCGCCCCGTTGGTGCAAAAGCACCTCTGAATGAAGTGCTTGCTGCGGGTCTCCTAGCGCATTCTGGATGGAAGCCGGGTACGCCGCTCTACGACCCGATGTGTGGTTCGGGTACATTTACACTGGAGGCAGCACTTTGGACAGATGGCTTGCCCATTCAATGGCACCGGCGCAAGTTTGCTTTCATGGATTGGAGGGGATACGATGACGATGAGTGGTGGCACGTTCGCGACCAAATGAAGGAGCAGCGCAATAAGGTTGAGACACCGATGTTTACATGGGACAAAGATTTCGGGGCGATTTCTCAAACACGCCAGGCACTGGCTAACATGGAGATGGATGGGATAACAGAACTTGGGCGGGCGAATTTCTTCAAAATGCAGCCGCGAACAGAGTCGGGTGTTGTGGTTTTGAACCCGCCATACGGAGAACGACTCGACTTGGAAGATGCTCCGGAATTTTATGGTGCGATTGGCGATGCGTTCAAGACGAATTGGACCGGATTTTCGGCTTGGATTATTTCATCGGATGCAGAAGCGCTGAAGAATGTTGGGCTGAAGACGAAGCGAAAAATCCAGTGTTTCAATGGTCCGTTGGAGTGCCGGTGGGTTGGCTATGATCTCTACAAAGGCAGTGCCGTTCGTTCCATGAAATCCGCGCAAGAGCAGATTTTGGACACGGATCAAAAGTCCAATTCAGAAGATTAAGGGCATTAAAAAACGGCCTCGAATGAGGCCGCGTTTTCAATGCATGAGACTTGGACCTTCCTCATTGCTTGAGCAAGCGAGTGACCATGCGGTTGCGATCGCTCATGAATTCCAAGGTATAAGCGCCGTGATCTAAGTTGGTTACGTCAATCGTCGGATAGGAGGTTTGTATGGTTTCGATCAAAACAGTTCGCCCGGCAGCATCTATGATTCTGAGTTGCCCGGGGGCATCGCTATTCAAACGAATATGGTTTTGAGCGGGATTCGGGAATACACCCAGTTCAACTTGCATGTGTGAGGAAGCCATTCCATTGACCGCACCTTGAATGATGTCCCCAGCGTTTCTCACCTCAATTTTGTACTCTTCGAACGTATAGTGCAAACAACCAGTCAATGAATATACTGCACCTTCGGTCCAGCCATCTGCAGGAAAGTACATGTAGTCGTTGGTTTTGATTTCACCACTCCCATCATCAAAGATGGCCTCTCCGTAGTCTGCGTCGGGAACAACACACGTGGCATTGATGATTTGAACGAGGCAGCCTTCATGGGCTTCACTGTTCGCGAGATCGCCAGTCGTCAATGCCATCGCGGCGGGCAATGCATTGCCAGAACTGACAACATTATAATAGGTCAAGTTGACCAGTTCGGTGACATCATAAAACTCTGCGACTTCTGCTTCTATGATAATTTCATCCCCGATTTCCGGTGCTTGGGTATTGTCGTAAACATAAACTCCGTTCCATGGGCCTTCTCCATCTTGAATGAAAAATCCGATTGTACCTGATGTCGCGGATGTCACATTGTTTGCTGTGACAATTCCTGTCGTAGTCACCACTTGTTCAATAAGTGGCGAGCTGAACAACTCACCTTGAATTTGCGCAATGGTATGCGTAATGGCCTGGGCTGAGCAGGTTGATTGCATTCCGAAACATCCGAGCAGTGCGAATCCGATTGTGTAAATGTGTTTCATATGAAGTTTTTTGTGAATGTACCTTTGGGCAAATAGACATGAAAAACGATCAACTACAAAACAGCAGGGGTGTGATGTTGATAACAGGTGCCACCTCAGGGTTTGGCGCTGCAGCTGCACGCATGGCCGTATCGCATGGATTTCAGCTTGTGCTGACTGGCAGAAGAACGGAGCGCTTGCAACGGCTTCAGGCCGAGCTAGGCTTAGCTGTCCTGAAAACCCTTGCTTTCGATGTTTGCGATCTCAAAGCGACTCAGAAGGCATTGTCTTCGCTGGATAAGGATGAAGTGCCTCATGTATTGATCAATAATGCTGGTTTAGCTGTAGGAACGGAGTCTGTTGATCATGGCTTTTACGAGGATTGGAATCGCATGATTGACACCAATTTGAAAGGACTGTTGCACGTGACGCGAGAGCTGACGCCCAGAATGACATCGGGTGCGCGAATCATAAACATTGGCAGCATCGCAGGGCGACAAGCATATCCCGGGGGAGCGGTCTACAATGCTTCAAAGTTTGCAGTGCATGGCTTAACGCAAGCCATGCGCATGGATTTGTTGCCGCGCGGAATACAGGTTGCGCAGGTAGCCCCGGGAGCTGCAGAGACTGAATTCAGTCAGGTACGCTTCAAAGGAGATGATTCCTTAGCCAAGGAAGTTTACCTTGGATTTGAGCCGTTGCGAGCGGAGGATGTTGCAGATGCGATACTTTACATTGCAACGCGTCCTGCTCACGTGAGCATTCAGGACATGCTGATCATGCCAGCTGCGCAAGCTAGCGCTTATCATTATCATAAATCATGAGACCAAGACGATACACGGCTTTCACATTGGCATTGATGGCATGCTTCGCATGGGGCTGTAATTTTAAGTCGGAGCACGCTGACCTGATTGTCCACAACGGTATCATTCAAACCTTGGATGCTCAAAATGCTGTTGCAGAGGCCATCGCGATTTGCAATGGCCGCGTTGTAGCCATCGGTGCGGAGCGTGAAATATTGAATCGATATAGGGCTTCTAAGTATACTGATCTTGGAGGAGGAGTCATTGTTCCTGGATTGATGGACGGACATGCGCATTTGGTTGGGTATGCCGATGGATTGCTGGAAGCCAATCTGTTCGCTACCGATCGCTGGATTGAGGCCGTGGAGCGAGTAGTGTTGCACGACGAGGAGCGGCCAAATGAGTGGGTTGTCGGCCGGGGGTGGGATCAGAATGATTGGGAAGTTCCCCGTTTTCCTGATAGGACACTCTTGGACAAGTTCTTCCCAGACAAACCTGTTGTTTTGGAGCGAATCGATGGTCATGCATTGGTGGTGAATCGAGTTGCGCTTGAGCGCGCTGGATTGTGGGATTTGACCACTGAATCACCGAGCGGGGGTGAGATAGTAAGAGGAGAAGATGGTTTTCCTACTGGAGTGCTTATTGATAATGCATGTTATTTGGTGCAGCAACATATACCACAGCGTGCAGCGCAAAAACGATTTGATGCACTTATGGAAGCGCAGAAAAATTTGCTCGAGCTGGGTATAACAGGTGTAACCGATGCCGGTCTTGTTCCTCGCGAAATTCTTCGCCTCGACTCGCTTCAGGAAACGGGAGACGTCAAAATTCGCATCAATGCAATGGTGAGTTCCGACGATTCATCCATCCACTGGCTCCGAACAAATGGACCCATATTAAAAGATCGCCTTACGGTTCAGTCGGTTAAGTTTTACATGGATGGTGCACTTGGATCACGAGGTGCTTTGTTGCTTGAGCCATATTCTGATCGGCCGGGATGGCATGGATTAGGAACTCAAGATGCCAATTGGTTTCGAGATCAGCTGGAACTCTTGGCTGCGGATAGCTTGCAGGCTGCTACGCATTGCATTGGTGATTCTGCGGTGCGATGGGTGCTCGAAGCATATGAAGCTATTCTAGGGGGCACGAACGATCGCCGCTGGAGAATCGAGCATGCGCAGGTGGTTTCGCCACAAGACTTTGCCGGTTTCGGTCGGAACAGTGTGATACCTTCAATTCAGCCTACCCATGCCACGAGCGATATGTATTGGGCCGGCGAGCGCTTGGGGCGGAATAGGATTCGACGCGCATACGCATATCAGGAGTTGTTGGGTCAATTGGGGATGGTTGCTTTGGGTACAGATTTCCCCGTCGAAGACATTGACCCGCGAAAGACGTTCTACGCAAGTGTATCGCGCACGGACGCCACGGGGTATCCGCAAGGTGGATTTCAATCCGAAAATGCTTTAACCAAGGAGCAAACCTTGCGAGGCATGACTCAGTGGGTGGCTCTGGCTCAGTTTCAAGAATCTGATTTGGGTACCATTGAGGTCGGAAAGTGGGCGGATCTAACATGGATGGATCGGAATTGGCTGGCCATTGATGCAGCCGATGTTTTAAATACCCGTGTGAAGGGAACTTGCATCGCCGGTGAGTGGTTATATCGTGCAGAATGAAGAAACAAAACGTTACGGGTTCAACCGCACCCTGGCAACTCATTGCTTTGCTGATTACGTTTACAGTAGCTGTGGCAGTAGGAGTGGTTATACTTTATCCGAACAAATCGCTGCCCATTTTGCAGCCGAGTGATTTGAACCCAGCTCTCGTAGACGCGCAAGATTGGAGCAGAGAACAGCATACTATTGCTTCATTCAATTTAATCAATCAATTTGGCGACACCGTCAGGCTTCAGGATGTTTTGGGGGATGTTCTGATTGCAGACTTCTTTTTCACGCGTTGCGCGACGATATGTCCCATCATGACATCCAATCTAACGAAGGTTCGGGATGTTTTGGAGGAAGAGAAGGGTTGGAGAATTTTGAGCCATAGCGTCACACCAGAAGCTGATAGTGTGCCTGTGCTGAGGGATTACGCCCTTCGGATGAATGCGGAGCACTCCAATTGGTGGTTCTTGACAGGGGCGAAAGAGGAGATCTATCGTCTGGCCAGAAGAAGCTATTTTGCTTGTTATGATGAGGCCAGCGGAGGCGATGGAGGAATGCAAGATTTCGTGCACACAGAGAATGTTGTGCTCGTTGACCAGCTAGGAAGGCTGAGGGGCTTTTATGACGGAACGAGTGAATCTTCTATGAATCAATTGATTGAGGATTGTTTGTGGTTGATAGGTCAGAAAAAATGAAAAAAAAGCGACTGATGATGATGTGGAATTCAAATAACCCACCCTACATTTGCGCCCGCTTTCAAAGGGAAGTGAGTTCATTGAAAAGCGATTCGCAACGGAGGGTGTAAAAGCCTAAGCAAAGTTTTTGAAAAAAAAGATTGTTTCTCCTTGCAGGTTTGAAAAAGCAATGTATCTTTGCGCCCCCTTTCGAGGGTAGTTCTTTTCTTAAAGAGGCGCAGATAGAAGTTGAAAAAAAATCGAGATGTTTTCATTTCGATTGAAACAAATCAAACTTACATTTGCGTCCGCTTTAAAAATAACGAAGCATTTAAGGAAGCCAGTTTTCTGGTGGATATTAATAAACGTTCTTTGACTTGATGCAGCAGCCCGGAATCTTCTTCGGAAGATTCCTTTAAAAAATCCACTTTCCCCCCGGAAAGTGGTGTCTCATCCAAGCACGGATGAGACGTTAGATTCCCTGAGATTCTCAACAGATTGAACTTTTTACAATGGAGAGTTTGATCCTGGCTCAGGATGAACGCTAGCGGCA
>DCPZ01000002.1:16455-16694 GCA_002323795.1 Flavobacteriales bacterium UBA1531
GCTGACGACCGGCGCACGGGTGCGTAACGCGTATGCAACCTACCTCTTACTGGGGTATAGCCCAGAGAAATTTGGATTAACCCCCCATAGTACCATTATATCGCATGATATTTTGGTTAAAGGTTACGGTAAGAGATGGGCATGCGTCCCATTAGTTTGTTGGTGAGGTAATGGCTCACCAAGGATTTGTTCAGTAGCTGGTCTGAGAGGATGATCAGCCACACTGGGACTGAGACACG
>DCPZ01000065.1 GCA_002323795.1 Flavobacteriales bacterium UBA1531
TCAAAGATGTCATAAGGAGCCAAAGCAATGTAGTCGTCTGTGCCCTCTGCTGGGAATGCAGCTACCATGGTTCCGTTATCACGGCCATAATGCAAGTCACTCACCTCAAAAGACTGGGCCGCAGTGTTGTTCGCTGGGTTTTCGTCTTCATTTGTTGCGCTCAAGTTGTACGTTAAATCGTACGCACCAAGCTCGGCCATATCATAAACAACGCGCAATGTATCGTCTGTTTGGTAGGCAATGGTGATGGGATCGGATGCACCGACTTCAGCGCCATTTACATCCAATGCAAGCGTTGAACCTTCTTGGTCCAAGTAACCAACATTGTACACCTTGGCAGCGGCTTGCAATTCAGTCAATTGACCTGCCGCAAATACTCCTGCTTCGTAGACTCCCGTTGTGAAGTAATCTGTATAGCTCAGGTAGTTGTCGATGCGCAAATCATTCGCAGGAGTTTGGTAAATCTGAATGTCGTCGATTTCCCAGCTATAACCCCATGTTCCAGACCAACGGAATCGAACCCAAATTTGCTCCTGTCCGCCAGCCGCGGAAGTAATGTCAAATTCTACAAGCGATGGGTTGTCTGTACCGTCCGCTGTTTCATAACCTGGGAAAACTTCCCATCGGCTCGCAACGAGTTCACCGTCTCCATAGTCAACCGTTCCTTCGGTTTCTCCGAATGTATCAATGCTTGGCCAATTGACACCGTCACGAGAAACCTCGATGAGGCATTTCTCGCTGTCATCTGAGGCACCGTTATCCCAGCAGCGGTAGCGTGTCTCCAAAGAAATGCTCACGAAGTCGAGTGAACTGCAATCAATTGGATCTGCAGTTTGCACCCAACTATTTTCAATCCAAGCTGCATCATAGTTTGCGTCAGCTCCGAAAAGATCAGAGTCTACAAGCAACAAACCATTGTCCGCAGTGGTCGAATTCATTGGACTAGCGGCTGAGAAATCACCCGTTCCGCCGGCCCATTGGTTGTAAGGCCCGGCTGGTCCTTCCAAAGTGCACTCAAAGTTCAGGTCAATGTCTTCCCAAGGTGAGCCAACGATTGCGGATCCGTTGTCAAAAACCCATGATGAACATGAATCGACATTGCAGTCGTGTGACCAAATGACATCACGCTCCACCTCAGTAGGCGTGTTATACGCCTCTAAACGGCGTTGGTTGGCTGTCTTGTTTGCCATCGGCAGTAAGCCTTGGGCTGTGACAGCAGTAGTGAGGAGTACAGCGAAAGCTGCAGTGTAAAATTGCTTCATTCTCAGCAGTTTAATGTTTGTGGTTTGGGGCAAATATAAACTCTCGATGCCCACATATAAAGCTCAACCCAAAATCTCTTCAAAAGAAGAAAGGGGAGGGCAACTGCAAACGAGATTTCTGTCACCGTAAGCATTGTCCACACGTGCCACAGGGCTCCAAAATTTTCGGTCCCGCATCTCTTTCGTTGGATAACAAGCTGACTCACGTGTATAAGGATGGCTCCAATCGGATGAAGCCGCCTCGTGGGCCGTATGAGGTGCCATCTTCACCAAGTTGTCCTCCCTGTCTACTTCGCCTCTTTCGATGCTCCGAATTTCTTCTCGAATGGAAAGCATGGCTTCTACAAAGCGGTCCAATTCCTCAACCGACTCGCTTTCAGTGGGCTCAACCATGAGTGTCCCAGCTACTGGCCACGACACTGTGGGGGAATGAAATCCATAATCAATGAGTCTCTTTGCAATGTCCATGACTTCAACGCCTGCAGAGGACTTGAATGCGCGACAGTCCAAAATCATTTCATGTGCAACCGTACCTTGTTCACCTTGGTATAGAATGGTGTACTCCCCTTCCAATCGTTCTTTCAAGTAATTGGCATTCAAAATGGCGACTTCTGTCGAGCGCGTCAAACCCTCTTCACCTAACATTTTAATGTAAGCATATGGAATCTGACAAATAAGTGCACTCCCAAAAGGCGCGCCACTGATAGCATGAATCGCTTGCTCTCCCCCTGTGGGAATGACTTCATGCCCTGGTAGAAAAGGAACCAAATGAGCTGCAACACCAATCGGTCCAACTCCAGGTCCACCACCACCATGCGGGATCGCAAAGGTCTTGTGCAAATTTAAGTGGCAGACGTCTGCACCAATTAAACCCGGACTCGTCAGTCCAACTTGCGCATTCATATTGGCTCCGTCCATGTACACTTGCCCACCATGACCATGAACCATTTCGGTTATATCCAAAATACCCTCTTCAAATACTCCGTGGGTCGAAGGATACGTAATCATAAGTGCTCCTAAATTCGCGGAATGTTCTTCGGCTTTGGCGCGCAAATCATCCAAATCAATATTGCCCTTGTCGTCGCAACCAACCACAACCACCTTCATTCCGGCCATCACCGCAGATGCTGGGTTTGTTCCGTGCGCAGAGGACGGGATGAGGCAAATGTTGCGGTTTTCCTCTCCGCGGGAAGAGTGATACGCACGAATGACCATCAATCCCGCAAACTCTCCTTGTGCCCCGGAATTAGGCTGGAGCGAAACCCCCGCAAATCCGGTGATTTTCGATAAATCCGACTCCAACTCTGCCAGCATCTCCAGCATGCCTCCCGCCTGTTCCTTTGGGCAAAAAGGATGCAACTCAGCAAAGGCGGCCCAAGTAATGGGAATCAACTCCGTAGCTGCGTTCAGCTTCATCGTGCATGAGCCCAACGGAATCATACTGTGAACAAGCGATAAATCTTTGTTTTCGAGGTGCTTGATATACCGCATCATTTCCGTCTCGGACCTGAAGCGGTTAAATACTGGATGATGCAAGTAATCCACTTCTCTCCATAAACTGCCCAAGAAGGCTCTGTTCTCTGGCACGTCCATCAGGGGGCTCACGCCAAAAACAGTGCAGAGGTCCATCAGCTCCTGTTGTGATACTCGCTCGTGAAGGGAAACTCCAACGTATTTGCCTCCTGGAAAATAACGCAAGTTGATTTTCATGGCCTCAGCACGAGCACGAAGAGCGCGCATGCCGTCGGCATCACCTTTTACCTGAATCTTGAGCGTATCAAAATAAACTTCGTTGACTTGATCATATTGATCTGAACGCCCTAAAGCTGCGTCCAGAATTCGTGCCGCAGAATGAATGTTCTCTGCGATCTCACGAAGACCCTTCGGACCATGATACACGGCGTACATCGAAGCCATCACAGCTAACAATGATTGCGCCGTGCAAATGTTCGATGTGGCTTTGTCTCTTCGAATGTGTTGCTCTCTCGTTTGCAATGCCATGCGCAAAGCAGGTGCTCCCAAACGATCTTTAGATACTCCGATGATACGCCCGGGAAAATGACGCTTGTACTCATTTTTTGCAGAGAAGAACGCAGCGTGTGGCCCTCCGTATCCCATGGGCACCCCAAAGCGTTGAGTCGTTCCGACGACCATGTCGGCCCCCATGCTTCCCGGACTTTTCAAAAGGGCCAAAGACATGATGTCTGCAGCTACAATCACCTGAGCAGATGTACTGTGAGCAGCAGTAATAACCTCCGTAAGATCATTACAAACACCATCGCCGTCAGGGTATTGGAACAAGACTCCAAACACATCGTCTTCTGCGATGAACTGCATCGAAGAGCGCTGCACCACTTGTAGATTCACTCCCAAGTACTTTGCACGTGTTCTCAGCAAGTCCAGCGTTTGCGGAAAAACCGCTTCATCGACCAAGAATCGATTGGCTCCTGCCCTTGCAATTGCCCGAGGACGCGACGCAAAAGCCATGGCCATGGCTTCAGCGGCAGCCGTCGCTTCATCCAACAGCGACGCGTTAGAAAGCTCCATACCAGTCAAGTCACAAACGGCCGTTTGAAAATTTAATAAAGCCTCCAATCGACCCTGAGCAATTTCTGCTTGGTATGGTGTGTAAGCTGTGTACCAACCTGGATTCTCCAAAACATTTCGACGGATGACACTTGGCACCTCTGTTGGGTTGTATCCCATGCCGATGTAATTCCGAAAAACCTGGTTTTTGGAGGAAACTCCATCAATGTGCTCGAGGTACTGACTCTCTGAAAGTGCTGGACTCATGTTGAGCCGCTTCCGCATTCGAATTTTTTCAGGAACAGTTTTGGCGATCAAGTCGTCAATGGAAGCGACTCCGATGGAGCGCAACATCGCTTGTTGGTCTTGTTCTCTTGGACCAATGTGGCGAGAAGTGAATTTTGAAGCGTACATAAGGCGATCAAGTGTGTTGCAAACTTAGACGTTAATGTGCTGATTGCATGCATGAAAAGCTTGCATTTGTATTCGAAAACAATGCGTTGTGTTTCAAGTTCATTTTTGGGGGTTCGAATGCAATTTTAAAGGCATTGTACGAACTTTGATCCATGGTGAAAATCGTGGGCTATTCCCATCTCTGGATTGCGCTTGGCGCTATGTGTTCAGCAATGGCCACTTTACACGCGTCAACATCAGTGCATGAGTGGAGCGAAGCCCAATGGGGAATTGCTTCAATCATTGGCATTGGCACAGGCGCTGTATACACGCTTCAACGCCGAATCAAATGGCTTCGCATGCCCAACAATATCCCTGAAGAACGGAGGGAGTTCATTGCAAATTGGTCTGGATTAATCTTAGGAATCTGGGGCCTAGCAGCACTGATTTGGGCACGTGTTTTTTGGAGTTGGCTTTTGAATTGGGCAGGTGTCTTGAGCACATTCTGGCCACTCCTTCTTGCCTTGGCAATGTGCTCATTGGGATATGCTTCCAACCCATTCTCCAAGCATTCCACTGGTTGGCGAGATGTAAGCCGAATGAAACTTCCTGTCATCGCCCTCTCTTGGGGTTTGGCTACCGTTTGGATTCCAAGCGTGATGTCTGGCGCCTATGGGTGGGAGACAACGCTGGTCATGCGTTCGATCGCCCAATCACTGTTCATAGCCGGTCTCACCATACCGTTTGACGTTCGTGATGTCAGCATCGACCCCAAGTCCATGAAGACGATTCCCCAAAGCTTTGGTCACACAAACGCCTTAAAAATTGCTCTCTCTCTCTTTGTAATCAGCGCCTTGCTATTCTGTTGGATCGATAAGGGCGAGGCCCCTTTAATCGCAATGGGATGCGCACTTCCATGGGTCATCTATGGTCGATTCCATCGCAGCGAATGGCTCTACAGCCTTATTCTTGATGGATGCTTAATTGTTCAAGGCTTTGTTATCTTTTTCTTGTAATGCTTTCGAAAAATGTACTTTTTCGTTGGAACTTTAGGCGCACGTGAATTCAGCACCAATGCAGGCCAATCCAAAGTATACATTTAGCGTCGAGCACGCCAGATCCATGGACAACAGCGATCCTGTTCCAGCACGGACATCTGACTTCCACATGCCTAGAATCAAGGGCAAAGAAGTGATTTATTTCACCGGCAACTCATTAGGGCTGCAGCCAAAATCCGCTCACGAAGCGCTCAAAACGGAACTCGATGATTGGGCACAATGGGGGGTTGAAGGGCACTTCCATGCTCGAAATCCCTGGGTGAACTACCACGAAAGACTCGCATCAGGACTGTCCCATTTGGTGGGTGCAAAGGAGCACGAAGTCGTGGCGATGAACGCGTTGACAGTGAATTTACATTTGCTTTTGGTCAGCTTTTATGCCCCAAAAGGCAAACGAACCAAAATAATCTGCGAAGCGAAGGCCTTTCCTTCAGATCAATATGCACTTGCGAGTCAAATACGTTTTCATGGCGGAAACCCCGAAACAGATCTGATTGAAATTGCTCCCCGTGACGGTGCAACCTGCATTGAGGAGGAAGACATAGAAACGGCAATTCGAAGCCATGCAGACGAGCTGGCCTTAGTGATGCTCGGCGGTGTTCACTATTTCACAGGTCAACTGATGGATATGCAAAGAATCACCCGAGCGGCTCATTCCGTGGGAGCTTATTGCGGATTTGATCTGGCGCATGCGATGGGGAATGTTCCGATGCAATTGCACGATTGGAATGTCGATTTTGCTTGCTGGTGTTCCTATAAATACCTCAACTCTGGACCAGGTGCTGTAGCCGGTGTTTTCGTCCACGATACGCATGTGGCACGAGAAGATATCCAGAGATTTGATGGGTGGTGGGGGCATGATGCTAAGCGCCGGTTCTTAATGGAGCCAAAATTCGAAAGCATGAAGACCGCAGAAGCCTGGCAGATGTCCAATGCTCCGGTATTGAATATGGCTGTCCACGCTAGCTCCCTCGATATGTTTCTAGAAGTAGGCATTGAACGGCTTCGCGAAAAAAGCAAAAGGCTCACGGCCTACTTGGAAGCTGGCGTACAACAGGTTGCTGGGGAGGTGGGATTTCGAGCTGAACTCATCACACCGCAAAATCCCGAGCGCCGTGGCTCACAATTGTCATTGGCAGCTCACGGATTTGGGAAAAGCCTATTTGAAGCGCTGACGGAAGCTGGCGTCATCACCGACTGGCGAGAGCCAAATGTCATTCGTATGGCACCTGTACCATTGTACAATACCTTTGAGGACATTGCGTCCTTCCTCATCATATTGAAGGATTGTACAACAGCACTCTCAACAAAATAATTTCGAAAACAACCTCTGAATTCCTCATCATGCCGAAATCATCTCGATTTGCCGTTTTTGGAATGGGCCGCTACGGAAAACAAATCGCACTTTCTCTCGCATCAAAGGGAGCTGAAGTTTTCACTTTTGACAACAATACCACCCGGTCTGAAGGAATTAAAGACGATGTTGCCTTGGCGGTTACCCTCGACTCTACTGACATTCGTGCCCTGCAAACTCAACGAGTTCAGGACATGGACGCAGCTATCGTTGCCATCGGAGAAAACTTCGAAGCAACGGTATTGACCGCACTCAATCTTTTGGATTTAGGCGTGCCGAGGGTAATCGTTAGATCGAATGGAGATCACCAAAAAAGAATCTTATCAAGCTTGGGCGTAAAGGAAATCCTGACGCCTGAGAGCGAGGTTGCAAGCGTAATCTCTGAGCGATTGATCCATCCAAACATTGGTGGATTTTTGGCACTTCCGGACGATTACGAGATCGCTGAAATTCACGCCCCACAAAACTGCATTGGCCGCACGCTAGGAAGCATTGATTTGACCTCGCGTTATGAATTGAGATTGATTACCATCCGAAGGGTTTTTGAGTCGGAAAATGCGGAAGAGGAAGGCCAAGAGCACATCATCGGAGTTCCTAAGCCCGATATGGTGATCCAAGAGACCGACACCTTGGTCGTTTTTGGAACTTTATCAGCCGTGAAGCGATTTCTCGAAATCAATTCTTGAAGGCTCGATAAATAGAATCAGGCACGCAAGCATTGCTTGCCATTATCGCAGAATCCGAACGGAACCAGAAGCTTCCGTATACGGGCTCAGTTGGCCATTGGCGTCAAGATAATGGCGATACTTTGCCTTCCAGATGTACAAATCATCCTGCACGTAATGCGTCCGGTCAGGGGCTTGTCCATGCCAATAATCACCGATGGTGTCAGCCTGCCAAACCAAAGAGCCCCATCGGTTGAACAGTCGAAAGTCCAGTTCAATCAGGTTTTTACCCTCAATTCTAAGCGTTTCATTCAAGCCGTCCCCATCTGGTGTAAATGCCGATGGAACGAAAAGGGCTGGTTCAGAGCAAAATGCCTGAACCAAAGTCATCTGCTCACTGCTGCAACCTAGGTCATTGGTCACGACAACGCCATAAAGCCCTGGCTCATCAATGCTGATGAGATTGCCTTGTTCACCATTCGTCCATGCGTAACTCGGAAATCCCGCTGGTACAGCCAAGACATAAGAAACTCCTGGAAAGTCAGCAAAACAGAACGATGTGTCTGTTGGGAGCGAAGCACTTGGGCTTGGAAGCGCTTCAACCAGAATTGTTTCTGAGATGGTGCAGTTTCCAGCGTCTGCCACCAAGACTTCATAAATGCCGCTTTCATTCAACGTAACTGCGGCTTCGTTAGCGCCTGTTGACCAAGTATACTGGAATGGTCCTGTGTTCGAGTTTGATGGAGTAGCGTCGAGCACGATGCCCGGAACTTCGCACCCCGAGACCGTGTCAGGCAAAGCCAATTCAGGACCCTCCGTGAACGTCACCTCGACAACATCAGACTGGACACAACCCTCGGGAGAACTGACATTCAATCCGTACGTTCCAGGAGAGAACACAGACAATACCGGTAAGGTTTCTCCTACCACAGACCACTCATAAATATAATTCACAGGCAAACTTGGATCTAATGTTACTTCTTCACCAGCGCAAGCCACCAAGTCTGGACCCAAGTCCATCGACGGGAAAATCGAAACGACTTCGACCTGATCACTAGCTGTACATGAATTTCCCGATGAAAATGCGGTAGACGCAGCGATGGTGGCTGTCACCGTATACAACTGCGATACCTCTTGCAACAGTTGGGGGCTCGCAATATTAACATTACTCAGCCCCAAGGCAGGTTCCCACTCCCACTCAACAGCGTCCGGTATGTCAACTGAAGCCTCCAAATATTCGGCTACCGTGCTGCACACCGCCAAATCCATTCCTGCATCAACCGAAAATTCTGGAAAAACGGTAATGGTAATGGCATCCTCGAAAATGCTGCCATCAGGAGCAATCATCGTCGCAAAAAATTCGGTGGTTGATCCCGGTGCAATCGAAACGATTTGAGCTGACGGATCGCTCACTTCAGCAGCAGGTTCCCAAGAAAAAGACCAGTCATCCACATTGGTCGACGGATCAAAAGCCAGCACATTGCAATACATGGTAACCTCATCCCCAGAACCCGCACAAAAATAGTTCTGTGATGTTGCGATATACGGCGGTTGAGCGTGCACAGTTCCGCCAATCATAAAACATGAAAACAGGCAACAGAGCATGACGTAAATCTTCTGATTACACTTGCTCATTTTGAAAATCTTCGGGTTATAAAATCGCATGCTCTGATGTTCAAATCATTCTATTGGATCAATCCCTTCGAGGGCAGGAGCAAAATCCCATAACCATTCGACCAACCAATTCGATCGAATTTTGGGGCTCTCTTCTGGGTAAAAATAAGGTTCAGGAACTTCAAAACGCTCCAAATTACCCAATTCCCAAATTCCATTGCCATTTGCATCCCATTCAAATCCAAGTTTGTAGGTCCCCGGAATCAACCGCTCAAAAACCAACGAAGTATCCGCCAAGCATTGAATTCGAATCGGCGGCTTCTTGGCCATTTGCAGGACAAACCAACCCGCTCCTGGCAGATTGCTCAACTCCACTTTCAACTCACCAAAGAAGTCCGACGCATGTGTTTTCCAACTCCAGCTCAAGGTGTCAGGTTGCACACCATTAAGAGGATTAGACAATACATTGGGAAATGCCACCAATTGATATTCTGTGCCGTCCGACTCAACATGGTTTAAATGCAGCATGCGGCTGAAGCTTTCGCCGCGAACATCGCGAACATCGAAGTCACTAAGCGACAAGGTGTCCAAATTACCTATCAGCATCCAACGGCTTGAATTCTGCACCCGGACTGCACGATCAAAAGACAATGCACGCGTGGTGTCAGCCTCTGAAGACCGGGGCAGCTTTTCCAAGGGCACCGGCCACTTTCGAGGTGACCTCCGATCCAATCGCACGTTTGACGTATCGCTAAATGCCAAGCCCGACCACACCACATTCAAGCCCTCCACGTCCTCAATCAAGGTCGAATCAAGCCACATGAATACGCTATCCGCTTGACGCTCCCATGGCGAACGAATCTCTGCCCCCTGAAAATGCGCCTTCCATTCTTCCGCATCCAATTCGCCTTCCAGTGGGGCCAATATTCGGATTGCTCCTGTCGAATCAATGGTGCTCGATTCAATGTATCGAAGACCCTCTTCTTCTTGCGGCTCAAAACCAAGGAGGATAGACTGCGCAGTATCTCCTGCAGCCATAAATAGGCTATCGAAGGCGAGATATTCTCCTTCATCCCATTGGTAATTTGCATTCACATCGTCCAATGCCAGCGGGAAGAAATCCCCAGGACTCAAATGATCAATTCGAAAGGTTCCATCGGCATTTGTGACTCCAATTGCATCAGGTAAGGCGCCTGCTAAAATGGAGTCCATCTCATAGGGTTTGCGAAACAACAAAATTCGGAGGCCTTCCTTCGCTTCTCCCGTCATGCGATCAAAGATCTGACCACTCAACTCAAGAGAATCAATTGTAGGTCCCGTGGAAAAGGCCCACTTCAAGTCAACGGCAGGGTTGGATTCGTGCAAATCAACAATTCCTTTTCCAAACGAAAAAACATACGTAGTGGAATCCTGATACAATGTCGGATTCATTTCAAGTTGCACCGACTTGCCTCGGATTCGAAAAGATGGCTTGGTCAAAATGGGCGGAGAAATAACCAGCTGCTGCTGTGGATTTTTCAAAGCCACAAACTCATCGAATGCGATGCTCAACTTTGCAGGTCTGACGTTTACTTGATCCGTAGATGGCACTATTTCCAGCACCTGAGGAGGATCTTCATCCACCGGACCTCCCGTTGGAGAAGAAATTTGAGCACAACCGCAAAAGCACAAAAAAAGAAGGATCAGCGCACCGTTGCAGGTCTGTTGAATCTTCATGCTTCCCATTGATTCCATGACCCTTCAATTGCCTCAATCAGCGGTTTTAATGCTTCGACATCCGAACTTGAAAATGCATCAAACTCAACTGAGTCAATATCCAAAACAGCTACAACTCGGCCTCTTGATTGAACCGGAATGACCAATTCCGAATTGGTGTCATTGCTGCAAGCCACGTGTCCAAGAAATTCATGAACATTGGGCACAATTTGAGCGGTAGCCGTCTCCCATGCTGCCGCACAAACCCCTTTGCCCTTGTGCAATCGTGTGCAGGCTACTGGCCCCTGAAAAGGCCCCAAAACCAATTCATCACGGGCATCGTCCACGAGATAGAAACCCACCCAATGCCAGCCGTTAGAATGTTTCAGCGCCGCGGAGAGATTCGCAAGATTAGCAACCAAACTAGGCTCACCTTCCAACAATGCTAGGCATTGAGAGATCAACGTTTTATATGCTGCTTTATTTGGAGACATTGTGAGGTGAATCTCGGGAGATGCGGTACAAAGATACCGCAGTTCCTGGGGTATTTGTGTTCATGCAAGTGCTAGAGTGAGCGCTCCAAGGACTTGATGGTTTGCTGACTCCAAGACTGCAGCGCAAGCGCGAATGGTTGCGCCTGTCGTCATGACGTCATCCACCAATACAATCTGGGTGCCGTGTGGAGGACACTTGGGACCTAAAATGTAAGCCGCTTCCGTCAAATCATGACGCCTCCTCCTTGAAAGGCTCGTGAGGCTCCGACCATGAGTATGACGCTTTAAGGCATTCGGATATACGGCCATACCCCATTCCTGAGAGACACCCTTTGCAATCCATTCAGCTTGATTATAACCTCGCTTCCAGTGCCTTTTCCAATGCAACGGAACAGGCACCAGCGCAGCCATGCTTCCTTCCACTTCTGGAGCCTCGCTCGATGATGCAACCCACCGGCCCCAGTTCTGACCAAGTCTTCGTCTTCCCTTGTATTTCAATGCGTGGATTTGACCCTCGAGTGCAGCGTTTTCTCGAAGTCTAAAACCAGTCCACATGCGATGCATCATACACCGCTCTCGCATCAACAACTCTCCCTCAGGCCCGCGTAAATCTGGCCATCTTCCCTCACACGCTGCGCATCCCAATCGCCAAGGCTCCTGCGAAGTGAGCCATAGACCACATTGGATGCAATGGCGGGGTAGAATCAATTCAACGCCTCGAAACATGGCCTGAAAATTAATGCCCGTTCAAACTCCAATCCCAGTCCATTTTATCATTCTTAACTCATAATTCAACGCCGCGAGCCAAGAAAAAGATGAAGGCTCTTTCTCATTTCAATGTAACCCTGAATATTCCGGAGCAATGCAGCGATATTTGCGCCTGCATGAAGTTTGGAAAACTCTCCTCGATTGATCATTTCGCGTCCGAATTCTTCGCGTTACCATGCACGTCCTGGTTGCTGCGCGGTTCGAAGGCTTCCGCTGAGGTTTATTCCGGTGGAACCTCATGGAACATCCCACAATGGGTGGGCAACGCCTATCCCTTGAAAACTCCGCGCAGGCTGTATCCGGAAGCGTATGGCAAGCAATTCAGAACCATTGAATTCAATGCAACGCATTACCGCATTTATTCCCCTGAAAAAATGCTCCAATGGGGAGAGTCTACACCCGAGGGATTCCGCTTCTGCTGCAAATTCCCACAAATCATCACACACTTTCGACGTTTCAAAAACTGCGATGGCCCGACCGATGATTTCATCGCAGGTTTGCTCGCACTCGGCAATCGCCTTGGCCCATCATTCATTCAACTGCCCCCCCATTTTGCACCACAGCATGCCGATGCATTTTGGCAGTACCTCGAAAAATGGCCGCGGGAGTTGCCGTTGGCTGTGGAATTTAGACATCCCGATTGGTTTCTTGAAGATCAAGATCACTGGCACCGTTTGGCTGAACTGAATGTAGGCTCCGTCATCAGCGATACAGCTGGTCGAAGAGATGCGCTGCACATGAAAATCACAGCTCCTCATGTTCTGGTGCGATTTGGTGGTTACGAGGGGCATGCGGCGGATGGTCAACGCTTGAAAAATTGGGCCAAATGGATTTCCAAGGCAGAGTTAAAAGGCGTTTCAAACTTTTATCTGCTCATCCACGAACCAGATAGTCTATCAACTCCTGAAACGGCAGCAAATTTCAGCAGGATAGTCAGCGAAATCAACGACAAGTCTCAAGAATCAACTGACTCAGAGCTTCGAAACGATGGACCTTAATCCGCTGGTCCCTGCAAGATCCATCCTTGCTCCAAAAGTGCCTCAGCCTTCTTGTATTTCATTACTTTGACTTCATCCCCTCTGCTCAAGGTCACCATGTCATTTCGACCAAATTTTTTGTCACTGCGCACGGGCATTTGTTTCTGTGGCGGCGGCGTCGGTGATGATGCCCCGGCGAGAGCTGTTCCTGGTGCATGTTGTCCGCGTCGGAGGCCCTGTGCCGTGTTTTGTCGAGACTGCGACATCGCTTGCTCTTGAATGTTTTGCACGCCTTCTTTCGAAAGGCTGATTTTGTTCGGCATGCCCGCACGACGTTGTGGAGCTTGTTGAACCTGTTGGCCTTGTTGCCCTGTTGGAATCGTGCAGCGCAGTAAGAATGAAGCAACCTCGGCATTCATGCGCTGAACCATGGCCTTAAACAACTCATACGATTCAAACTTATAGATGAGCAACGGATCTTTCTGCTCAAAACGTGCCAACTGAACATTGGATCGCAAGTCGTCCATGTCCCTCAAATGTTCCTTCCAATATTGATCGATTATGGCCAGAACAACAGCCTTCTCCAAGCTCTCCATCACGCTTACTCCCAATGTTGCAACGCTTTCATCGATGTTGGTAGCGACTTGCATGGTCTTACGGCCGTCAGTAAACGGGACTAAGATTTGCTGGTAGTCGTTCGACGGATCTTCTTGCACCTTTTGAATCACCGGATGGGCGCGCTCTGCCAATTCCGACAACTTCGTTCGATAAACGCGTTCTGCTTCTTGGTAAGTCGAAAATGCAACATCTTCAGGAGCTTGAGTTCCAAAATCCCCTGCATTAAGAGGAGGCTCGATGCCAAAGTCTTTAAGAAGTGAAAGCCGGAAAGCTTCGAATTCCTTTCCAGGGTGATAAGCCAAAACCGAGCCCTCAATGAGCTCAAAAAACATGTTGGCAATGTCTGTGCGCAATCTGTCGCCGTGCAATGCATGCCGACGACGCTTGTAAATGACCTCACGCTGAGCATTCATCACATCGTCATACTCGAGTAAGCGCTTTCGAACACCGAAGTTGTTTTCTTCGACTTTCTTCTGCGCCCTTTCAATGGACTTGGTGATCATGGAGTGTTGAATCACATCACCCTCCTGGTGACCCATTCGATCCATCATTTTTGAAACACGGTCCGAAGAAAACAGACGCATCAGGTCATCCTCTAACGAAACGTAAAACTGCGACGAGCCGGGATCCCCCTGACGCCCTGCACGACCGCGCAATTGGCGGTCAACACGTCGACTGTCATGCCGTTCTGTTCCGATGATGGCCAAACCGCCAGCAGACTTGGTGTCATCCGTCAACTTAATGTCCGTTCCACGTCCAGCCATATTGGTCGCGATGGTCACCGTACCGGGCATACCCGCTGCAGTTACGATTTCAGCCTCGCGCTGGTGCAACTTTGCATTGAGTACCTGGTGGTCAATCTTTCGAATGTCCAACATGCGTGAAAGCAATTCACTCACCTCAACCGTGGTGGTTCCAACCAAAACGGGACGGCCCACTTCACGAAGTTTTACAACATCGTCAATGATAGCGTTGTACTTCTCACGCTTCGTTTTGTAGACCAAATCCTCGCGATCGTCACGGGCAATGGGACGATTTGTTGGAATCGCCATGACATCCAGATTATAGATGTCCCACAGTTCCCCGGCTTCTGTTTCTGCGGTCCCAGTCATGCCCGAAAGCTTGTGGTACATTCGGAAATAATTCTGCAACGTAACAGTCGCATAGGTCTGCGTCGCCGCTTCCACCTTTACACTTTCCTTCGCCTCAATCGCCTGGTGCAAACCATCTGAATACCGTCGGCCATCCATGATTCGACCGGTTTGCTCATCCACAATTTTAACCTTGTTGTCCATGACAACGTAGTCCACATCTTTTTCAAACAAAGCATACGCCTTGAGCAATTGATTCATGGTATGCACACGCGCGCTCTTAACACCATAGTCTGCCATCAATTTGCTTTTCAATTCAAGCTTGGTTTCATCATCGCCGGAGCCGTTGTCAATGGTGACCAATTCCGTGGCCAAATCTGGCATCGTGAAGAAATTGTCGTCTTCCATGTTGGCTGTGAGGTACTCAATTCCCTTTTCAGTCAACTCGACTTGATTTTGTTTTTCGTCGATGACAAAATAAAGTTCTGCATCCGCCTTTGGCATCTCCCTCTTATTGTCCTGCAAGTAAATGCCTTCGGTCTTGAGCAATTGTTGCTTCATGCCCTCGGCACTCAAGAATTTGATCAAAGCCTTGGACTTGGGGAGTGCGCGATACGCGCGAAACAATGCCAACCCTCCTTCTGCGATTTCATCTTTTGAAGCACCATCCTTCAACAACAATTGTTTGGCATCGGCCAAGAATCGTTGCGCTGCTTTTTGCTGGATTGTGACCAGATTGACCACTTTGGGCTTCAATTCCTCGAACTCTTGCTGATCTCCTTTGGGTGTCGGTCCGCTGATGATTAGAGGCGTTCGCGCTTCGTCAATCAGAACAGAATCCACCTCGTCTACTATGGCGTAATGGTGCTTGCGTTGAACAAGTTGATCTGGACGCTGCGCCATATTGTCCCGCAAATAGTCAAATCCAAATTCGTTGTTTGTTCCGTAGGTGATGTCCGCTCGATAGGCCTCGCGACGGGCTTCGCTGTTCGGTTGGTGCTTGTCTATGCAATCGACCTTCATCCCATGAAATTCGAAAATAGGCGCCATCCATTCTGAGTCTCTACGAGCCAAGTAATCATTGACCGTCACGAGGTGAACACCCTTCCCAGTAAGCGCATTTAGAAAAACAGGCAAGGTCGCGACCAATGTCTTTCCCTCACCTGTTTGCATTTCCGCCACCTTACCTCGGTGCAGTGCTGTTCCACCCACAAGCTGCACGTTGTAGTGCACCATATTCCACTCAACCTCAGAACCTGCAGCGAGCCATTTATTATGCCAAACGGCGATATCACCATCGATGGTTACACCCGATCTGCGCGCTGCGATGTCCCGATCCCATTGCGTCACGTCCACGCGCAACTCCTTTTTTTCGGCCAGTCTTCGAGCCGTCTCTTTGACCAAAGCAAATGCTTCCGGCATCACTTCCTCCAGTACCTCTTCTAGCTTTTCATTGATGGTGTCCCGAAGAGCATCGATGGCGTCGTAAATCCCCTCTTTCTGCTCCAAATCCTCTTCACCCATGCCAGAAGCCTTCAGCGTCAAAGAGGTAACTTCATCTTCAAGCGAAGCAACATATGAGGCAATTCGGCTTTTTAAATCCGACGTGCGCAATCTCAATTCGTTGTCCTGCAACTGCGAAAATTCTCCCTCAAAACCCAAAACCGCATCAACATTGGGTTGAATCTCGCGCAAGTCACCTTCCACCTTGTCACCGACAAGTTTTTTAAATAACGCTTTCAGCATGACGCAAAAATAAGCAGGAACAGGCCGCAAATAGGCCTAAAATTTGCGAAGAATAACCGGAACGGCGTATGCGTGTTGAGAATGTTAAAATCCGGAGACGCTGCTCGTACAAAATCATGCCAGAAAAACTGCAATAGATTTGCCTTTACTTTTCCCCAACGGACTAAAAAAAACCGATAACCTCAGCGAAATCTGGCGATGCCGAGTAATGGGCCATACCACATGTTAACAACTACATCGGATTGTGAATTCTTTTGTTTTGGCGTTGTGGTACTCTTTGAATTTTCTTTGAGGACGATTGCGGAAGAGGCCTTCTTTTTGGACTGACTTCGCTCAAATCACATCGCATCCCTATCGCGCTCCTACGGAAGACGAAAAAATGCCTTGAAACATGACCATTTTGCCGCTGAGAGGCAAAATAAGTCAAAGTCAAGGCCAAGGATACGACCCTCTAAACCACAGCAAAATGCGGTTTACTGAGCATGGTGATTTGACGAAAATGAACGTCTAGCATGAAGCATCCTTGGTGCAAAACAACCCAAAATAGCATCACCTTTTGGTGAAAAACACAGACTAATAATATGAACGAGACCGCCGAAAACCAGATCGAAACAACTGAAGCACAGACTTCCATTGAAGAAGTGTTACCGCAAAACACCATTGTTGCTGAACCGATCCTAGAAGACAATCCCAACCGATTCGTTCTTTTCCCAATCAAACATGACGACATCTGGAGCTTTTACAAAAAATCAGAAGCTAGTTTTTGGACAGCAGAAGAGATTGACCTTGCCGCAGATCTTGTTGACTGGAATGAAAAGCTCAACGATGACGAGCGGTACTTCGTAAAACACATCCTCGCTTTCTTCGCCGCTTCAGATGGCATCGTCAATGAGAACCTCGCTGAAAACTTCGTTGCTGAAGTGCAATACACAGAAGCCAAGTTCTTTTACGGTTTTCAAATCATGATGGAAAATATCCACTCGGAAACGTATTCCTTGTTGATCGACACCTACATCAAGGATGATGTGGAAAAGGATAAATTATTCAATGCAATCGAAACAATGGATTGCGTGAAGAAAAAAGCCGATTGGGCTTTGAGTTGGATTGAGAACGGGTCTTTCGCTGAGCGCATTGTTGCCTTTGCTGCCGTCGAAGGTATTTTCTTCAGCGGAAGCTTTTGCTCCATTTTTTGGCTAAAGAAACGCGGCCTGATGCCAGGGTTGACCTTCTCCAACGAATTGATCTCCCGTGACGAAGGAATGCATTGCGATTTTGCGTGTCTGTTGTACAACGATCACATCGTCAACAAACTGCCCAACAAAACCTTGCGCAAAATCATCATTGACGCAGTTGAAATCGAGAAAGAATTCATTTGCGAATCATTGCCCGTTCGATTAATCGGTATGAATTCTGACCTGATGTCGCAGTACATCGAATTCGTTGCTGATCGATTGCTCGTTGAGCTCGGAACAGACAAGGAATACAATGTCACCAACCCATTCGACTTCATGGACATGATTTCGCTGCAAGGAAAAACGAACTTCTTTGAAAAGCGCGTTGGCGAATACCAAAAAGCTGGTGTGCTGAACAACTCAGACGAAGGCAGCAAGTCATTCAGTTTAGATGCTGATTTCTGATTGAGACTGTTTGTTACCTTTTACCATCGCCCTACCCACTTTCACGACTACACCCCCCTGACTTATGCACGTATTAAAAAGAGACGGACGCAAGGAACCCGTTCAGTTCGATAAAATCACAGCAAGAATCAAAAAACTTTGCTACGAGTTGCATCCTGCCGTGGATCCTGTGAAAGTTGCGATGCGAGTGATTGAAGGTGTCTATGACGGGGTAACCACAACCGAACTGGATAACTTAGCCGCTGAAGTGGCCGCAACCAACGCGGTAACACACCCGGACTACGCCAGCCTTGCTAGTAGGATTGCGCTTTCCAATCTGCACAAGTCGACCAAGAAGTCGTTCGCTGAAACGATGGAAGACTTGCACAGCTACGTTGATCCCATTACCGAGAAAAATGCTTCATTGGTTGCTTCAGATGTCATTGAAATCATTCGTGAGCAAGCTGATTTTCTGGACTCACAAATCATTTATGATCGAGATTTTAACTACGACTACTTTGGGTTCAAGACTTTGGAGCGTAGCTACTTACTCAGGATCAATGGTGAAATTGTAGAACGCCCCCAGCACATGCTCATGCGCGTCGCTGTAGGAATCCATAAGGATGACATGGACGCTGTGGTGACCACGTACAATCTCATGAGCGATGGTTGGTTTACACATGCAACACCAACCCTCTTCAATTCGGGCACTCCAAAGCCGCAAATGTCAAGTTGTTTCTTGTTGACCACTCAAGAAGACAGCATCAGCGGCATTTATGATACGCTGAAGCAGTGCGCAAAAATTTCGCAGAATGCCGGAGGCATTGGATTGTCGATCCACGACATCCGTGCGACTGGTTCATACATCAAAGGCACCAACGGGACTTCCAACGGAATCGTCCCCATGTTGCGCGTCTTCAATGATACTGCGCGCTACGTCGATCAAGGAGGGGGGAAGCGCAAAGGGTCATTCGCCATTTACATCGAACCATGGCATGCCGATATTTTTGATTTTCTCGAGCTGAAGAAGAACCACGGAAAAGAAGAACAACGTGCAAGAGATTTGTTCTACGCTCTTTGGATACCAGATCTATTCATGAAGCGGGTCGAAGAAAATGGAGATTGGACCTTAATGTGTCCCAACGAATGCCCTGGGCTTGCCGATACCCACAGCGCAGAGTTCGAAGCATTGTATACCAAGTACGAAGCCGAAGGAAAAGGCCGCAAGACCATCAAAGCGCAAGAACTGTGGTTCAAGGTGCTGGAATCACAAATCGAGACGGGAACGCCCTACATGCTCTACAAAGACGCTGCAAATTCAAAATCGAATCAGCAGAACTTGGGGACCATAAAATCTTCGAACCTGTGCACAGAGATCATCGAATACACCGCGCCAGACGAGGTAGCTGTATGTAACCTCGCTTCAATTGCACTGCCGAAATACGTCAATAACGGGAAGTTTGATCACGATAAACTGTTCGAAGTCACCTACCAAGTGACCCGAAACTTGAATCGCATCATCGATCGTAACTACTATCCCATTCAAGAAGCTCGAAACTCCAATATGCGTCACCGGCCAATCGGTCTTGGTGTACAAGGACTTGCCGATGTTTTCATCTTGATGCGACATCCTTTTGACTCCGATGAGGCAAGGGCCATGAATCGTGAAATCTTCGAAACAATTTATTACGCTGCTTGCACAGCGTCGAAGGATATGGCCAAAGAAGAAGGTGCCTATGAAACCTTCAAAGGATCACCAGCCTCCAAAGGCCAGTTGCAATTTGACATGTGGGGTGTAACTCCTTCCGATCGCTGGGAGTGGAAGGTATTAAAGGAGGAGATCAAAAAGCATGGATTGCGAAACTCATTGCTACTCGCCCCAATGCCCACGGCTTCGACAGCTCAAATTCTTGGGAATAATGAATGCTTCGAGCCATACACGTCCAATATTTACACACGACGCGTGCTCTCTGGAGAGTTCATCATCGTAAACAAGCACTTGCTTCGCGATTTGACCAAATTAGGTTTGTGGGATGACGACATGAAAAATCGAATCATTGCAGCAAACGGTTCGATTCAAAACATCAAAGAGATTCCTG
>DCPZ01000108.1:0-23162 GCA_002323795.1 Flavobacteriales bacterium UBA1531
TACTGCAATGATTATTTCCAAAGCGGTGACAAAGTTAACGAAAACCCTTGCCGAAACAACAAAAACGCCTATCTTAGACGACCAACCAAAATTGATAGTTCAACCAACCAAACGATAGCATGAAAAAAGTATTGATTTTCAGCGTCTTCGCATTTTTTGCTTTTGCCGTAAATGCTCAGACAGACGCTAATTCCACTTCAAAAACATCCTCTTCTGAGGTTGCTCAAACAAAAGACGCCGGTTCTTCAGCAAAAAGCGTCAACCTCGGAGGTAATGCAGCCAAGTCATCCGATGCATCTACTTGTGCAGAAGGAGATAAGACCAAAGGCAAAAACGGAGCTGCTTGTTGCTCTTCGAAAGATTCTGCTGATAAAGGCGGAAACGGTAAATCATCTGCATCCTGCTGCTCATCAAAGTCCAGCACTGCCGAGAACAAAGACGGAAAATCCTCCTGCTGTTCAGGGAAGGCTGCGGAGACTTGCTCGAAAGATGCAAAAGACTCCAAGAAAAAGAAAAACTGACATTGCTTCAAGTTTATTCTTGAACAAATGCAATCGCCTCACGTAAGCTCACCAAAGGCTCCGTGAACCCTTGCCAGAGACTTGGATCTTGAAAGCTGCCCTCACCGGCGGCTTTCTTTTTGTCAATGTTTTGACTGAAACCAATGATACGTTCCAGAACAAATCATCAACCGAGTGGCCGAAGTCTCAAAAAGTAAACCGCTCCTGCGCGAGCGAAGCAATATGCTCACCGATGGCCAATGCAGCGGTCGCCGCTGGTGAGGGTGCATTCAATACATGAATGTTCCGATCGGTGAAAGAAATCCGAAAATCGTCCCTTGTATCACCATCCTGAGAAAGCAGCAGTGCGCGCACGCCCGATCGTCCCGGTCGCAAGTCATCCATCGTCAAATCTGGGATCATTCGCTGCAAGGTCTTTAGGAAGAGACGTTTCGAAAATGCGCGACGGTATTCATTGATGCCAAAGGCCATATTGTTGAAGAAGAGCTTCCACGTTCCTCCATACCCAAGCGCTTCCATGGTGTCTTTCAAATCAAAATCAGTCTTTCCATAACCTTCTCGCTTGAAGGTGAAAACGGCATTCGGACCGCATTCAATTTCACCATCGGTCATTCGAGTGAAGTGCACGCCCAAAAATGGAAAATCCGGATTGGGAACAGGATAAATAAGATTCTTGACCTTATGCTTTGCTTGCTCAGTTAGCTCATAGTAGTCACCTCGAAAGCCCACAACGCGTTCTTTCAAGGGAACGCCATCTTGTCGAGCCAATCGATCGGCCTGAAGGCCTCCGCAAACGACGACGTGCTTGGCGCCAAAACCTTCCGATGATTTATCGGTGCAGACAATGGTCTCGTTTCCAGAACGTTCAAACGAAATCACCTCTTCACCGAGTCGCATGGCACTTTTGGATTGCAATCCAAGTGCGAGCTCTACCATTCTTCGCGTAGCAGCTCTGTAATCAATGATGCCCGTGCAAGGAACCCATAAGGCACCTACGCCCTTACAATGTGGTTCGATATCCCGGAGTTGATCCCCATCAATGCGCTCCAATCCTTCAATTTCATTCTTTTGCCCTATTCCATGAATCTTCTCCAGCATTGGCAGTTCCGAAGACTCCACCGCCACAACGACTTTGCCGCATACATCGTGCGGAACGTTGTGTTCTTGAGCAAATCGCACCAACGCCCTTCGGCCTTCGACGCAATTCTTAGCCTTCAACGATCCGGGTGGATAGTAAAGGCCAGAATGAATAACTCCCGAATTATTGCCTGTTTGGTGATTTGCCAGTTCGTTTTCTTTTTCAATGAGCAAAATGGTACGCTCTGGGTAACGCAGTTGCAATTGATACAGCGTCGCCGCGCCTACAATTCCTCCACCAACAATGACAATATCATAATCGGTTCTAGAAGTCTTTTCGTGAATCATCGAGGCAAAAGTACGACGGTCTGACTATCTTGGACACATGAGCAATGCACCCAAAAATGCAAAAAGGACCTCTCGTTCGGAGAAAACACCTGAGCAAGTGAAGAAAGCTTGGGCGATGTATGATTGGGCCAACAGCGTGTATTCTCTTGTTATCACCACGGCAATTTTCCCCATCTTTTTTAACGCGCTAACCTCAGATCGAAACGAGGCAGGCGAAATCATCAATGACACGGTCATCTTTTGGGGCCGCGAATTGATCAACACCCAGCTGTACAGCTACGTGCTCGGAGCAAGCTTCCTATTTGTGATCATTGCATCTCCGCTTCTTAGTGGAATGGCCGATGTAACCGGGCGTAAGCTCCAAATGATGAAAGTCTTTTGTTACAGCGGTGCTTTGGGCTGCATCAGCTTGTATTTCTTTAACCCGGAACATCTGGAATGGAGCATGGCAGCTCTATTTTTAGCCAACATTGGTTTCTGGGGCAGTTTGGGTTTTTACAACGCTTTCTTGCCCGAAATTGCTCCACCCGAAGAACACGATAAACTCAGTGCAAAAGGATTTGCCATGGGCTACATTGGCAGCGTCCTACTTCTTTTGGTCTGCCTCGGATTGATCATGGGCATCGGCAGTTTCCTGACTCCCTGGGCATTTATCTTGGTCGCCGTTTGGTGGGTCATGTGGTCACAAATTACGTTTCGAACGCTGCCTTCCAATCCCAAGGATCAAAAAATAACCCGAGACTTGTTCTACAGTGGCTTTCGAGAATTGCGACAAGTCGCACGTGATATGGCCGGAAGAAAAGATTTGACCCGATTTCTTTGGGCCTTCTTCATCCTCTCGATGGCTTTGCAAACCATCATGCTCATGGCATCTTCTTTCGGGATCAAGGAAGTGAATCTAAAAGACAACGAGCTGATTGTCGCAATCATCGCCGTTCAACTCCTCTCCATTCCCGGTGCATTTTTCGTTTCTTGGGTCAGCAGCAAAATTGGAAACATCAAGACACTCATGGGTTGCGTTGTCGTTTGGGCAGGTGTATGCGTCTATACCTATGGCCTGGTAACAGATGTCAATGGCTTCTACGTCGCCGCAGGCATCATCGGATTCATGATGGGCGGGACCCAAAGCCTGAATCGCTCAAGCTATTCCAAAATGCTCCCTGAAACACAAGATCACGCGAGTTATTTTAGCTTCTATGAAGTCTTGGAAAAAGGGGGGCTGATCATTGGAATGTTCAGCTGGGGATACATTGAAGGTTTCACCGGATCCATGCGATCGAGCGTCTTGGCTTTGATCTTATTCTTTGCCATAAGCCTCGTATTTCTCAAGCTCATCCCCAAAAACGAACAAAACGAGTCTGAGTCAATGCTGCATGCGTGATGTCTTCGTTCAATTCGAGATGGGCAGATAGGCGTGCTCTAACAATTCGAATTCAACCCTTCTATTCTGCTGCCTGCCGACTTTCGTCGCGTTGTCGCCGGTTGGAAGCCGACTTCCATGCCAAGCTAGTTTAAGTCGATTGGGATCTACGCCCTTTTCTCGCAAGGCTAGCATGACAGATTCAGCGCGTTTCTCGCTCAATTGCAGGTTATACGATTCTGAGCCGATGAAATCCGTATGGCCATTAACTTCAATGACGAGGTATCGATTGATTCGCATTTCATTGGCCAAAACATCCAAAGCCGCGTTGGCTTCATCTGAGAGGTAGGATGCGTCAAAATCAAATAAAACAGCGTCCCACCGTACGTGTTTACGTTGGTAAGTCTGCCATGGAGGGTCTGTGACTGAAGCCTCAATTGTCTGGTTGAGGCACGAACATTCCGAAGGTGCTGACACGGAGCGAACACGCACATCATCCAGATAAACATATGCCCAATTGCTCGATTCGGCAGGAGCATCTTTGCGTTCCATAAAATGAAGCTCTTCCGGAGATTTAAAGTTTCCAATCGTGACAAACTGCTCACCGCCTTTCGCTTGAAACACATCACTCAATCTCGTCCAGCTCCAACGATCACTGAGCAAATGCAACTCCGGATTGCTCACTTGAGGAGTTGCTGTCAGCATTCCCTCGCCAGCAGCCTTTGGTGCCTCAGCAGTGAAATAAAGACCTAACCCGTCCGTAATGACCTTGCCTTTATCCGCTGCACAAACCCACCATTCCGCACATAGCCATTCTCCCTCCTCCAACGGTCGAGACAATTGAGACTGTATATACTCCCGATAATAGGGCTTTGATTGGGAGTACAATACGAGTCCAACATACGCATCTCCATCCAAAGCCGGCTGGCTTCCGAACATATTGTCTGGCACTCCTGCTTTCCCTCCCGATGAACAGGCGTCAAAATGATCCGGTGTTCCGGCATTCGCTTGAACCCAGCCCACAATTGTCTTCAACTGCGACTGTGTGTAATCTCCGGGACACCAGACCCTTTCTTCAAAGCTTCCATTGGAAACCAAATCATTGCGACTCGTCGAAACTTGAGCAAAGACAGCGACCTGGCAACCAAGACAAAGAACCATCGCTCCATTGAAGCCTCTCCGGGCAATTTGGCCCTTCATTTTGGTGTGATCACTTGATCAGCTCAAACGTAACTCGACGGTTTTGCGCTCGGCTGATATCTGTATCTCGGGTACTCGCCGGATCTGAATTTTCCATTGTATCAACCACCAACCGCGAAGCATCGATTCCTATCTCTCCGAATTTAGCCACCACTTGATCCGCTCGTTTCTCTCCCAGACCGCGGTAGCGTGGATTGATTTTCCCTTCATTGAACTCATCCTCATCAGCGTGGCCAATCACACGCAGCTTCCAAGAAGGATTCTCTTTCAGGATATCGGCTAACTTGGCAACAGTTGCGGAACCTGCGCCTGTTGGACGGCGCTTCAGGAATGCATAGTAAACCGCAGAAATGCTCGTGATTTCATCAGGAGTCATGCTCTCGCTCAAAACTACTGAAGAACCGTAAACCAAATCTGTTCGAACCTCATCCGCTGCTGAGCACGCGCATTGCGATTTGGCGTCGATGGGACGAAGTTTCACGTTGTCGAGGTAGTAGTAAGCCTGATTTTTGATCACACCTGTGATGCCCACAGGCTTTTTCATCTTCTCATCCTCGACATCGCTGTCTTTGTGAAATCCTCCAATGACGAGGAACTCCTCTTCCCCTGTGCCAATGAAAGTGCCACAGACCGTCTCCCATCCATCCTGCAACGACATGACTTTATCTGATTTATGCAAAACACTTGCCTTTCGATTCAAAGCGCCTGTGTTGCCTTGCTCAATTTTTCGGTCGCTCAAATAAGCTCCTACGCCATTGACGGCATATCGCGACAAATCGCTCAAACTTATATCGAATGATACGCAGTAGAGTTGATTCTTCTCGAGGTCGGAACCCAACTCCACTTCGAAGTACGTGCGTGGAAGCTTCGGATCTTTGCTAAAAGCACGAAATCCGGCGTAACAAACGCCGTCAGCAGCTTCTTGCTTGCCATAAACATTGTTCGGAATGTTGACTTTTTCAGACTTCATACCCTCCGCATAAAGATCAAGAGGCGCTTCGGTAGCAGCGAACCAATCCTCTGTATATTCTTCCAATTGGCCCTGGCTTTTCAGCTTGCGCAAGTCCGAATTTTCAAAACTGCCGTTGGGCACATAGTTATCCTCTTGACCGCTTACGTTGGATAACAAAAAGGTGGCCGCAAGGGCAAAAAAACATTTAGAAACGATTGTCTTCATGACTTTGTGGGGTTCAATTCTTTTGGGTATTTCGCTCAGAGCCTTTCACGCAGACGAAATTACAATGGTGGCAAGGTAATGCCGTGTGCTCTGTTGCCAAAATTTCACATACGAAACGATGCATTTTTTCTTGTTTTTGAACTGTTAAGCTTAGCTCCGCTTCATTCAATGCAAAATCTTAAACACGGTCTCTTTCAGCAAAAATGCATCCGAAACAGTAGCGTTTCCTTGCCCCTTGGCCTTTCGATCTGCTTCTCGAAGGTATCCAAACACCCTACCAACTTTTTCAAGCGAATAATTGCGAGCCGCTTCTCCGTACTGTTTCACAGCGAAAGGTGCGCAGCGAAGAGCTTTCGCAGCAGCCGAGGGAGAACGATCTTTCAAACCATGGTACGCATAGACCTTGCTAAAAAAACTTCCCATGATGGGCATGACCATGGCTACGGGGTGATCCTTGGGATTTGATGCGAAATAATCAACGATGCGATTCGCGCGCGACAAATCTTTGGCTCCAATTGCTCGCTGCAACTCGAAGACATTGAAATCCTTGCTGATGCCAATGTGCTGCTCAATGTGCTCTGGCTCAATCTCGGCCCCTTCTGGCAAAACGATTCGAAGCTTTTCAAGCTCATTCATCACCTTCCGCAGATCATTTCCGAGGTACTCCGATAGAATTTGCGCTGCCTGTCCCGAAATGCGCATTCCCTTCTCCTGTACCTGGTTTGAAATCCATTCGGGCAATTTATAGTCACGGACCTTCTCGCTCAAAAACAACAAACCTGCCTTGCTTACGGCTTTGACCGCCTTCAGCCGTCCATCTGCTTTTTTATTCTTGAAGCAAAAAACGAGCACTGTGCTCGCCACAGGAGATTGAGCGTAGGCCTCAAGCTTTAGCATGTCGCTCGCACGTCTCCATCCCGGCCAATCTTGCGCTTCTCGCATGATCACAAGCTGGCGATCAGCCATCATTGGAAATCGGCGAGCAGCTTCCAACAATTGATCAACCGTTGTGTCGCGGCCATAAACGATCGTTTGATTGAAGTCTCGCATGGACTCTTCCACCACAAAATCTTCCAGTGCTTTTGAGATTTCATCAATGAAGAACGGTTCTTCACCGTGCAACAAATACACAGACCGAAATGAACCAGATTGAACGTCGCGAATGATTTGACGATGCGGCATGGCACGAATATAATGGAACCGAATCGCGGCCGAAAACCCGGCATCGGGTATTTTTGGCCTTATGGCGACGGAAACAAACCAAGCTTGGGTGCAAATCGGGGAACAACGCCTTCCGCAACTGAACCTTCCCCCCTTTGCTGCGAATTGTAGAACATCGGACAAGCGAAATAAAATCAAATGTCTGAGTCGTAAAAAATTTGTCGCACTCGAACCTGAAGAATGGGTCCGCCAGCATTGGTTGCATCACCTGTCGCAAGCATTGAACTATCCACTTGGTCTTATATCCGTGGAGCACCCGCTAAACCTGAACGGCATGACCCGGCGAGCAGATATCATCTGCCACGATCGTCAAGGTCAAGCCCTTCTCATGGTGGAGTGCAAACGGCACGATGTGCCTTTAAGTAAAGCGGTGCTGGATCAAATTCTGCGCTATCACCTGGCACTTAAAACCCCGACAATTCTCATTTCGAACGGAATGCAGCACCAAGCATTTTCCGCCGGAACCAACGGATTCGAAGCATTGGATTTCTTGCCCCTTTACCCGAAAAACGCCGAGAAATAGCCGATTCAAGGCTCTTCCTTTCGCAGGACAAAGGGCATTGACCTATTTTCGCACTCAAGAATCGTCTGAAAACCATTTGAATGATCATTCAAGAAATCATCGCCATTGCCGGCAAACCGGGTCTGTTTCGCATCGTTGTGACCAACCGGAACAACTTAATTGTCGAGTCAATGCTCGATAAGAAACGTATAAGTATCCCAGGAACAAGCCGCATTAGCAGCCTAGCCGACATCACCATGTTCACCACCGGTGAAGACCTTTTATTGATGGAAGTTCTCAATCGGATGAATGAGCACATTGGTGACTCAGACATACCAGACGTCAAGGGTGATGCCTCAGCAACCAAGTCATTCGTTGACAGTGTCATTCCAGAATTGGACCACGGCCGTGTTTATAATTCGGACTTGAAAAAGTTGGTGCAATGGTTCGGTATTTTAAAAGGGAATGATTGCTTCCCGCTTGAAAGCCAAAAAGACGGGGAGGATTCGATGGAAGAGGCCTCTGGGCAAGAATCTTCTGGCGCGGAAAAAGAAACGAAAGCGAAGAAGACTCCAGCCAAGAAATCCGGAGCCAAAAAAGCCCCTGCTAAAAAGGCAGTAACCCAGAAAACTGCGGCTCCGAAAGCTGCAGCCAAGAAGAGCACGGTAAAAAAGTCTCCCGCGAGCAAAGCCAAAAAATAAATTCCTCTCCTTCATGAAAAACATTGCCGTCATTGGAGCAGGAACTATGGGCAATGGCATTGCTCACGTTTTCGCTCATTCTGGATTTGAAGTGACCCTCATAGACGTTCAGGATTCTGCACTTGAACGCGCTTTGGGCACCATTGGAAAAAACCTTGATCGGCTGATCAAAAAGGAGAAGATTTCAGAGGCAGATAAAGCAGCCACGCTCAATCGAATCGTTACTTCTACAGACATTGCATCTGGGGTAGTCAATGCAGATTTAGCGATCGAAGCCGCAACCGAACGCACAGATCTAAAACTTCGGATATTCCAACAGCTGGATGCTGCAGCTCCTAGTGACTGCATATTAGCCTCCAACACTTCTTCGATTTCGATCACCAAAATCGCCGCTGCAACGAATCGGCCCGGCCAGGTAATCGGCATGCACTTCATGAATCCTGTGCCCATCATGAAACTCGTGGAGGTGATTCGCGGATTCTCCACCACCGATGCAACGTGCGCCGCGGTGATGACCCTCTCGCAGCAGCTGGGAAAAATTCCTGTGGAAGTCAACGATTATCCTGGTTTTGTTGCCAATCGGATTTTGATGCCGATGATCAACGAAGCCATCATCACTTTGCATGAAGGCGTGGCAGAAGTAGAGGCCATTGATACAGTAATGAAACTGGGCATGGCTCATCCGATGGGTCCATTGCAACTGGCCGATTTCATTGGTCTCGATGTTTGCCTCAGCATTTTGGAAGTGCTCCATAACGGCTTAGGCAATCCGAAGTATGCCCCTTGCCCTTTGTTGGTTAATATGGTGACCGCTGGACACTTGGGAGCCAAAAGTGGTCAGGGATTTTACATCCACACACCTGGCAGCAAGGAATTGGCGGTTTCGCCATTTTTCGCATAATTGAACGATATTGAGGACATGAAATCCTCACGGAACCGGCTTCACGAAATCATTTTTGAAGCGGATACTCCCGCTGGCAAGGCCTTTGATGTGGCCCTTTTGTGGCTCATTGTACTCAGTGTATTGACAGTCGTTGCAGAGTCAGTCCCTGAATGGGGAGCGACTTACCGCCGAGAATTCGAACTTATTGAGTGGGGGTTTACAGTCCTGTTCACCTTGGAATATGTCCTGCGCTTGGCGGTGGTTAAAAAGCCTTGGCACTACGCCCGAAGCTTTTTCGGATTGGTCGACTTATTGGCCATTCTCCCCACGTTCATTGCGCTTATCGTTCCAGGGTCAAGCAGCCTGCGAATCATTCGCATTCTCAGAGTGCTCAGGGTATTCCGAGTGCTCAAGCTGGTGGGATTCATTGCCGAAGCCAAGCAACTTCAATCTGCGCTTCGCGCGAGTCGGCGTCGCATCATTGTTTTTCTGAGTGCCGTGCTAGCCCTGGTGACCATCTTAGGCACACTGATGTATCTCGTGGAAGATGAACAAGCCGGATTCTCGAGCATACCTCGCAGTATTTACTGGGCTATTGTAACCGTAACAACTGTCGGATATGGAGACATCGCCCCTCGAACTGTTGCTGGGCAGGTGATTGCTTCGGTCATGATGATCATCGGATACGCCATCATTGCCGTGCCCTCAGGTTTGGTTGGGGTTGAAATGATCCGAGGCAATATGCTCAAAACGGAAAATGCACGAAGCACATCCACTCAAGCATGCCCAAGTTGCGGAAAAGACGGACACGATTCCGATGCGCTGCACTGCAAATATTGCGGACATCGCATGTGATTCCACTTGCTATTATTTTGTGATTCACTAAATTGCCACAGTGAGTCAATCTAAAGCATAGATTGTGCACACCCCGAATCAAACGATCACAACATGCAACAAGCCACGCGCCTATTTGATTTCCCACGCTTCCAGCTCAAAAACAACCCTCTGGATTTGATGATGTCCATGCCGAACAACGGCGACCGAATCAATTATTCTACGGAGACATTCATCGAGGCGGTCGACCACGTTGGGCGCGGACTGATCGCCATGGGCCTTAAACCAGGTGAGAAAGTAGCATTGATTTCGCACAATAACCGCTGCGAATGGAACATCATGGATCACGGAATCATGTCGGCAGGTGGCATCAACGTTCCGATTTATCCGACCATGACAGAGGCTGATTACGAATACATCCTCAACCACAGCGAAAGCAAGTACTGCGCTGTCAGTAACCAAGAGTTGTATGATAAGGTAATGTCAATCAAGGATAAGGTGCCCAAGTTGCAAGGTGTTTTCGTATTCGAGCGCAACGCCAATGGAACGCACTGGTCCGCGATCACCGAGGCGGGGAGTGATGCGCAACAGGCTGAATTGGAGAATCGCATGGACAGCGTGAAACCAGAAGATCTTGCAACGATCATTTACACTTCTGGAACCACCGGAACCCCCAAAGGCGTCATGCTAAGCCACCAAAATATTGTACAAAATATCTTACACAGTATTCCTCGGATCCCTCCTGTTTTGTTGAATCAAGAGTACCGTGTTTTGAGCTTCTTGCCGGTATGCCACATCTTCGAACGCATGCTGCACTATTTGTACATGCACATCGGCGCCAAAATCTATTTTGCCGAAAGCTTGGAAACCATCAAAGAAGATTTGGGATTTGCACAACCCACTGTTTTTACTGCTGTTCCTCGTTTATTGGAAAAATTCTACGACGGCATCGTGCAAAAAGGTCGTGCCGCGGGAGGTGTCAAGGCATCGATTTTCAACTGGGCACTGGGATTGGCACTCGAATGGGAGCCAGACGGTCAAAATGGTCCATTCTACGAATGGAAATTGGGCATTGCACGAAAGCTCGTGTTCAGCAAAGTCAAAACGGCTCTCGGCTTGGATAACATCCGAGCAGTTGCTTGTGGTTCGGCGGCTCTCGCTCCAAGACTTGCCCGCTTTTTCAATGCCGCTGGGATCCCGGTCTATGAGGGCTACGGCTTGACTGAAACCAGTCCCGTAGTGACCGTTAACTCCGATGTTGAACCCGGATTGATGCGCATTGGATATGTCGGAAAACTGATCGAAGGCGTTGAAGTAAAATTCGCCGATGACGGCGAAATCATGGTCAAAGGTCATAACATCATGATGGGCTATTACAAGGAACCCGAAAAGACCGCAGAAGTAATGACAGACGATTGGTTCCACACAGGCGACATCGGCATATTTGACAATGGTTTCCTGAAAATTACTGATCGCAAGAAGGAAATGTTCAAGACTTCTGGCGGTAAATATGTTGCACCACAGTTATTGGAAAACGCCTTGAAAGCCTCTCTGTTCATCGAGCAAGTGATGGTCGTGGGTGATGGACAAAAGTTCCCTGGTGCAATTGTAGTGCCCAACGCAGAAGCCATTGAAGAATGGTGCAAGCGCAAAAACCACCCGTTCCCTGGGATGGAGGGCATTCGAAACGACCAACGCATTGCTGATCGCATTCAAAAAGACGTGGACCACTTGATGGAGCCATTTGCCAAATGGGAAAGGATAAAAGCCATTCGGATTTTGCCTCAGATGTTTAGCATTGAAAACGGAGAATTGACTCCAACATTAAAATTGAAGCGCAAGCCGATTGCAGCGCATTACCAAGCTGATATTGATTCGCTGTATGCGCAATAATCCCTGCCAACGGGCATAATAAAAATGGAAGAATTCCTCATCAACCTCGATTTCGGGCTCTTCAAGATTCTCAATGCCCACTGGCCGGGTGGTGACCAAATAATGTGGGCTGTCTCAGGAACATGGTGGTGGGCACCATTGTACGCCTTGCTGCTTTGGGAAATTTGGAAAGTCTCAAACAAAGAATGGGATCGAATGGTGGTTCGTGTACTGTTGCTTGCCTTGTGCATTGCAGGGACCGACATACTCTCAGCACGTGTGATCAAGCCTGCGGTTCAACGCTTCCGACCTTCACACTCCATCGAATTAAAAGGCGATGTCAACTTGGTAATCCCCCCGGGCCGAACAGAGCCTTACATCGGAGGTCGATTTGGATTTGTGAGCTCGCACGCAGCCAACTGCACGGGAGCTGCTGTTTTTGTTGGATTGGTGCTCGGCGGTGGATCTTGGCTTTGGATTCTTTTGGGTTGGGCCCTGTTGGTTGGTTACAGTCGCATTTACCTCGGAGTCCACTTCCCTTTGGACATTCTAGGTGGCAGTATACTCGGGGGGTTCATCGGTTATTTGCTGTGGCGCGTCCAACATAAAATGGTGGGTAACCCCGTCAATGCATCATGAATTTTCTCGCTGTTTTCTTGGGCGGCGGATTGGGCAGTTTGGCGCGCTATTCGCTGGGGTTGGCTATTAAAAGACTCGGATTCATGGCACCAATAGGCACCTTGGCTAGCAATATTTTGGCCACGGCCATGCTGCTCGGATTGATCGCCGCATATTCAAAGAGCCCCGAGGGTTCGACCAATATGAACACCTTTTACTTGCTTTGGACCGTTGGATTTTGCGGAGCATTCTCAACATTTTCGACGTTTGCAGCGGATACGATATCGCTCCACTCCTCTCATGGCTTGACATGGGCAATGGGCAACATTGCCGTCAATGTGACTTTTTGCATCGCTTTGGGCTGGTTGATCTGGTCGTCCATTGAGCAGGTCCATTGAGTCAGAAGTTTGAAGCGGTATCTTGAAGCGCTTGTACTGCGTAACTTTAAGACTTGAAATCAACACATCGATCAATGAAATTGCATTTGCTGACCTGTCTCGTCGCTATCGCATCCCTCCAGGCTGTGGCACAGATTGGACTTCCACCCGCATCCCAAAATGCGAAAGGCGGACAAACAGTCAAGGGAAAGGCCAATGGTTACTCCGCGGAACAACTCGATCAAAAGGCTCGCGAAACCCTCGACAGCAAAAACCAGGCTGCTGAAAGAAATTCCACCAAACCCCCGAAAACTCGAATCACGACCAAAGGTGAAGGCGCAACATCATCCCGTCAAAGGCCAACCAATCTAGGTGAACACCCGAAGCTGATCGTCGGAATTACAGTGGATCAAATGCGCATGGATTACCTCTATCGTTATTGGGATGATTTTGGCGATGGTGGATTCAAAAGACTCATCCAACAAGGTCTCGTTTGCGGAGATCACCACTTCGGATATGCACCAACGTACACAGGTCCCGGACACGCCTCGATCTACACCGGCACCACACCAAGGCTGCACGGCGTAATCGCCAACGATTGGTACGATCGGAACAGTGGATCATCTGTGTATTGCGCGTATGACGAGAATGTCGAAACAGTGGGCTTGAAAAATGCCACTGCTCGGGACGGCAAAATGTCATCCCATCGTTTGAAATCGAGCACGCTTGGGGACGAAATGAAAATCGCCACCGGGATGAATGCAAAAGTAATCGCCATGAGCATCAAGGATCGTGGTGCTACTTTGCCCGGTGGACACCTTGCCGACGGAGCATATTGGTTTTATGGCAAAGACAAAGGACACTTCATCACCAGCAGCAAATACACTGATCAACTCCCGTCCTGGGTCAAAAAATTCAACAAACGTGGACACGCCGAACGCCATCTCAGAGCCGGTTGGCGAATCAAGCGAACCGAAAAAGATTTCGTCCAAGAATGGCCCGATAACAATCCTTTCGAACAGCCATTTGAAGGAGGGGCAAATGCCACTTTCCCTTACGACCTGAAGTCCTTGAGCGAAGCAAATGGAGGATACGATATCTTGAAAAGCACTCCGCACGGCAACACCTTGGTCATCGACCTAGCTGTTGAAGCTCTAACCGGAGAAGAACTGGGAGTAGACGGCATCACTGACCTCTTGGCCATCAGCCTTTCTTCAACCGACTACGTTGGTCATCAATTTGGAACAAATGCGTGGGAAACCATGGAGATTTACCTGCACTTGGATCGTCTATTGAAACAATTATTCAACCAACTCGACACCAAAGTAGGCAATGGAAATTGGATGTGCTGGCTGACTGCAGATCATGGTGCGGCAACCCCACCTTCGTTGGCCAAATCAGTAGGTATGCCCGTGGATTATTGGAAGCCCGGAAATATGATTGAAGACGTCAAAGCCGATTTAAAATCCCAATACGGAGATGAGCAATGGATCTTGAGTTATTCCAATGATCAATTCTTCTTCAATCGTCCTTTGATGCGTGAACGTGGAATCGATTTGGACGTAGCTCAACGAAGAATTCAATTACTCTGTCAGCAATACGAAGGTGTATCCATGGTCATCACCGGCCATGATCTCACATCAGGCAACACATCCGGTGATCCGATCACAGAAAAAATCCGCAACGGTTGGTCCGCGAATGCCTCCGGGGATGTCATCGTTGTCATCCAACCCGGTTGGATCAAATACGGTTTGGCAGGCACGACACATGGCTCACCGTTTCCTTACGACACGCACGTTCCCTGCATCTTCTACGGGTGGCATGTGCCAAAAGGCATCACGTACGAGCGCACCTACATCCAAGACATCGCTCCTACCGTAGCAGCGTTGATTCACAGCCCCATGCCCAATGCCTGCACCGGCAAACCGATCCAAGCCGTTTTGAAACAATGACTCAAACCGTCGCCTCAGGTTCAGAACAGAACATCCAAGTCGCCATCCGTCGCGCATTGGAAGGAACGCCCAAAATAGAACTGACTGCCGTTTTCCCATGTGAAGGTCCCTTTGAGGTGCAACTTCCGGTGTGGCGTCCAGGACGTTATGAAAAGGGCAATTTTGGGCGCTATGTATACAGCATGCGTGGAAAACAGTCCGATGGCACATGGGTCGATTTGAAAAAAAGCACCTTGCACAAGTGGCAGGTCCCAGAAGGAGTCCAAACCATTTCTTGGATCTTTTTCGCTGATCTTTTCAATGCAGGTTCTACCGGCGTAGCAGAAGACATCTTATACATCAATCCCGTCAATTGCTTTTTATACCATCCCGATCATCAGGATTGGGGGTACTCCATTGATCTGATCGATGTCCCGGAAAATTGGTCTGTTGCAACGGGGTTAAAGCATTCAGACGGACAATGGCATGCCCGCGATGTGCAAAATATCATGGACAGTCCCATTTTAGCGGCTGAGGCTTTGACCCATCTCAGTTATGAATCCCAAGGCATTCCCTTTCACATTTGGATTTACGGAAAGGACCAGCCCGACCCCGATTCATTCATGAAAGACCACATCGCGTTCACAGAAAGTCAAATCGCACATTTTGGATCGTTCCCTGCAGAGCATTATCATTTCATGTATGTGCTCCCGGAACGCGACGTGCGTCACGGAGTGGAACACGAAGACACCACGGTGATTGCCCTCGGACCTTCGGCAAAGAGCCAAACCAAGGCAGGTTACGACGAACTCATTGGCATCGCATCGCATGAATTGTACCACGCATGGAATGTCAAACGAATCCGTCCTGCTGAATGGACACCCTATGATTTTTCACAGGCGTGCCCTAGTCGTCTCGGCTATGTAGCAGAGGGTGTGACCACCTACATGGGTGACTTGTTTTTATTCGAAAGCGGCGTGATTGACCTGCAAGGTTGGTGCCTGCTCACTGAACGGCTTTTGGATCGCCATGTCAACAACCCAGGACGACTGAATTGCAGTGTTGCCGAATCGAGTTATGACACGTGGCTGGATGGCTACGAGCCAGGAGTGCCCGGTCGCAAAGGATCGATTTATGTCGAAGGCGCCGTTCTTGCTCTTCTTTGCGACGTCAGGATTATGCAGCTTACCGGCGGTGAGGCTTCCTTGCAAACGGCCATGCGCATGCTGTGGGAGCAATTTGGTGCGGATCGCATTGGCTTGACCGAATCAGACTACTGGTCCGTACTCAACGAAGTCGCTGGAGCAGTGGATGCTCTCGAAGACCTGCGCTTCAATTACGCCGAGGGGGTGGAAGACAGTTGGGATGACCTCGTAGCTGCAATGGAATGGCAGGGGCTGGAACTCACCAAAACGATTGAGGACGGTCGCTGGCATGTAGCCATCATCAACGCATGAGGCCATTTTTGAATGAGGCCCTGATCGTCTAAATCCGTTTAGAGCTTACCAATCAATTGGATTCAACGCTTCCTTGGAGAGCAAAAGCTATCAAATTGGCACCCATTTGCAGGGCCAACTGCCTCATTTCTTCTGGGTCTCGATGCACTTGCCAATCCTCCCAACCATCGCCTAGATCAGATTCGTAGTCGTAAAAAACGACCAATCGCCCGTCCAAGAATAAACCGTAGCCGCGTGGAGGCATATCATCGTGCTCGTGAACTTTGGGCAATCCTGATTCAAACGGGTATATGGCGTGAAACACAGGATGAGCCCAGGGCAATTCGGCCCAATCAGACTCAGGGAGAACCTTTTTCATCTCACGCCGGACATATTGATCCATTCCATAATTGTCCGAAATGTGGAGGAATCCACCTGCCTCCAAGTAAGTCCTCAAGTTTCGTGCCTCCGATCCTGAGAAGACAACGTTTCCATGCCCCGTCATGTGCAGCCAAGGGTGGTCGAACAATTCTGGCGCTCCTACATCCACCGTTGCCACCTCCTCACTTAATGTCATGCCAAGCTGTTCGTTGCAGTAGGCGACTAGGTTTGGTACGGCAGTCGGATTGGAATACCAATCCCCTCCTCCACGGTATTTCAAAACCGCCAACTGGTAAGATCCAGACTGAGCGCACGCGTTTTGAAATGGATATGATGCCATTGCGAAGACTGCAAAAAATCCAAACAGCACGGCTTTTATAAAATTCTGACACCACTGTAACATATTGCAAAGGTACTTCGTACCCTTAAACTCCCTCATTTTTGAAGGTTTTTTAAGTTATATTTGCGCCCCTGAAAACAACCGTGCATCATGCAAAATAAGAATGCCGTCCTGCTCTTTACCGTTTTGTTGTCCTTTGCGACACTTTACACACTCAGTTTCAACTGGGTAGCGAGTAATTACGAAGAAGAAGCAGAACAATATGGAGCCTTCGTAGCGGATTCGCTCGAAAGCAATGGAGAAATCAGTGAAGACGATTGGAACACCTCTGCTGCGCAAGCCGCACGGGAGTTTTTACGCGACAGTGCCAACGCTGAGATCTATCCAGTATTTGGTCACACCTACCGAGAAGTCATTGAGCAAGAGCTAAACCTGGGCTTGGATTTGCAAGGTGGAATGTCTGTAACGCTCGAAGTGAGCATCCCAGATCTCTTCATCGCGTTGAGCGACTACTCGAGTAACGAAACGTTTCGACAAGCCATTGCTCAGGCCAAGGCAGCCCAGCGCACAACTCAGGGATTGACTTATGTTGATTTGTTTGAACGGTCTTGGACTGAACTCAACGGATCGTCCGAAAATCCCATCGATCTCTGGCGCATCTTCCACAACCTAGAAAGCAAAGACTTGTTTCCAGCACAGTCGACTGACGAAGAGATTTTCATCATTCTTCAAAATGAGAGCAATACTGCAATTGACAATACAGAAAGCATCATTCGCAAGCGTATCGACCAACTCGGTGTGGCTCAGCCCAACGTCCAGAAGGTCAGCGGAGGACGCATCTTGGTAGAATTGCCCGGCATTGACGACCGAGAGCGTGCCCGAAAGCAGCTGAAGAGTACTGCAAACCTCGAGTTTTGGGAAACATACTTCAACGACGAAATCTTTGCCCGTGTATCCGCAGCAAACAATGCAATTGGACGCTCCATGAGCCCTGAATTGTTTGGAGATGAAGCTCCAGCCGACAGCTTGCTCACCCTGGATCAGCAACGCGCCATGAACCCATTGTTTGCCTATTTCCAATTGGAAACGCAACGTCGATCGTCGGTAGTAGGGTATACGGCGATTGCAGACACCAACCGGGTCAATGATCTCTTGAAGCGTCCTGAGGCCAAACGCGCCCTCCAGTCCGACTTGCGATTGATGTGGGAAGCGAAACCGTCCCAAAGTTTTGCAGCGCTTTATGCCATCAAAGACGAAAGCGGAAAAGGCAAAGCAAAACTCAGTGGCAAAAGCATCATTGATGCGCGCGTATCGTATGACGAAATTGGTGACGTAGTTGTGAGCATGACCATGGACGGAGAAGGCACGGGCATTTGGGGTGCCATGACAGAATCGTGCGCAGCTGACAATCAGCGCGCTGTTGCCGTCATTTTGGACGGATTGGTATTCAGTGCCCCCAGTGTGCAGTCCGCCATCACAAATGGGCGTTCGCAGATCAGCTTCGGATCGAACCAAAGCATCGAAGACAAGATGGCTGAGGCCAATGACTTGGCCTCCTTATTGAAAGCGGGATCACTTCCTGCCCCTGCTCGAATCGTCGACGAAGTGAGTGTCGGACCACAACTTGGAGAAGAGAACATCCAAGCGGGATTCAGTTCATTTGTGATTGCACTCGCTGTGATTCTCTTGTACATGATCTTCTACTACAAGGGCGCTGGTCTAGTCTCCAACTTGGCTTTGATTGCAAACTTATTCTTCCTCATTGGTGCCTTGGCATCGTTGGGAGCAGCATTGACACTCCCGGGCATTGCTGGTATCGTATTGACCATCGGTATGGCCGTTGATGCGAACGTACTCATCTATGAGCGTATCCGCGAAGAGATGCGTGGAGGTAAAGGATTGATGGTCGCTTTGAAAGACGGTTATTCAAAAGCATACAGCGCAATCATTGACGCCAACTTGACCACATTGCTCACCGCATTTGTGTTGTACAGTTTTGGTAGCGGCGCCATCCGTGGATTTGCAACGACGCTCATCATCGGTATCTTCACATCGCTGTTTTCGGCGATTGTTTTGACGAGATTGGTCTTCTTCAGCCGTTTGGAGAATAAGAAGCCCATCAGCTTCTACACAGACATGACCAAGGATTGGTTCACCAAAATCAATGTGAACTTCATTGGCAACCGCATGAAATTCTACATCCTCAGCGCAGTGATTGTGGTGGGCGGTATCGCCAGCTTGGCAACCAAAGGCTTGCAGTATGGCGTTGAATTCTCGGGAGGTACTACGTTTGACGTTTCTTTTGACGAAGCTGTTGATGTACAGCAAATCCGTGAGTCCTTGGCTGTTGCTTTCACAGAGGAAGGTAAGATGGGCAATCCAATCGTGCAGACAAAAGACAGCGATGCCAAGGTTCGAATCATGACCAACTATATGATCGACAACCAAGATGAGAATCAGGACGAATTGATTCAGTCTGCTTTGGCAGAAGGATTGGCTGTAACAGGTGTGGATTACACCATCGACCAATACAACAAGGTGGACAGCACAATTTCAGATGATTTCCGAACTGGTGCTCAGAACGCTACCGTATTCTCCTTGCTCATCATTTTCCTTTACATCTTTTTCCGTTTCCGCAAATGGCAATATGGCATGGGTGCACTGGTCGCAATGACGCACGACGTGATCATCGTGTTGAGTGCATTCAGCATCTTTGCTGGTATTCTTCCATTCACCATGGAAATAGACCAAGCGTTCATCGCAGCGATTTTGACGGTCATCGGTTACTCCATCAACGACACGGTAGTTGTGTTTGACCGTATCCGTGAGTATGTCGGTCTATATGGTGACAAGAAAGAGGATACAGTGCTCATGAACGATGCATTGAACAGCACGCTCAGCCGTACCATCAATACATCGCTCTCGACGTTTGTCGTGTTGCTCACCATCTTCTTGTTGGGCGGTGACAATATCAAAGGGTTTGTATTCGCCTTGATGATTGGTGTTGTGGTTGGAACATATAGTTCCATCTTCATTGCAACACCTAGCGTGTTGGACTTGAGTAAAAAGTTGAAAGCATAATCCGCTCGAAACTCAATCGACTCCCCCACCAGCGCGGATGAGCAACAATGCTTCAATCGCCTGGCAAACAAAAGGCCACCACAGCAGGGTGGCCTTTTTATTGGTCTAGTTGATCAGATCACCGCGTCTGAGCAATTGATACGGACTCAGTTTTTCGAGGTTCATCACGACACTGAACGTGGTACCATCCTTGAAGTTTAGTGTTGAGAAGCCATTGAGTCGTTGAATCACGGGCAGCTGAACTTTCAAAAACAACACCTTCACCTCCAAGCCTGCTGTGAAAAGGTCCATCTCTCTCCCGATCAAACCCCCTCCATATAAGCTCAAGCGCTTGGTAAGGTCGCGCGATACTCGTGCAGAGAGCATTTGGTCTACACGGGTCTGAAACGCATCTGCATTGCTTGAAAATGGAACGTCCATAATGGACAAACCGCCTTGTTCTCGCGCAATGATTCGACTAAGCAGGCCATCCATACCACGTCCTAGAAAGACATGGTCCTTGAACGTATCAGTGTTGCCCGCTATTCCCGCATTCATGAGCGGATAAACCCATACCGAACCAAAAGAATGAGCCGCGTAAACACGCCAATTCCAGCCAAGTCCCCGACGATTCACTTCTTTTCTACCTTCCCAAATGGCCTCCACGGTCAGTGAACCATCAATGAATTCTGGCAAAATCGGAGAGCTAAAGAATGAATTGCGACCGCCAGAAGCTCCCCAAAGCCACGATTCTGAGCCCGCTGCGGTGATGCGCAATTCACCGTTTTGTTGGAGGTTACCGCGCTTGCTCTCAATGGTGTAATTGAGTCGTACCGCTTGTCGATTTGTCACCGGTTTGGGCGCAAATCCCGGATCAATCCCAAGCCCTTTCGAGCGTTCGCGAACGTCGATGAGGGATACGCTCAACTTGGAACTCAACGGAATTCCAGGGTTTGCATTGAACCGGTGAATGTACTGGAGGCTCGACCGGAAGTAATCGATGTCGTAAACATTTTCAATGCCTTCCTGGGCAAATTTTCGGATTTGTGCTTCGAACCTTCCATTTCCCATTTTGAACGAGGCCCTTCCAATTCCTGCCAGTTCGGAACGGCTCGCACTCCACAACGGCATCGCCATCCACTCCCAATTGCGCAGCGGTAACACGCTGTTATGCAGAATGAGTCCTGCAAGCAATGCGTCGTGCGCATTCCACGCCACTGCAGGAAGCCAATTCAGTTGGGTTTTCGTGCCATCCTCCAATCGGGTAAGCATGCGCAAGCTCAAAGGCTCGATGCGCCGCAACAGCCCCGATGTTTTGATCGTATTGTTTTGTGGATGAGCATCCATGGAAACGCTTTCGTGGTCGATCCTCAACGCTGTATACGGAGTACCATCGTCATCCTTTGCCGCGATGAGCAAATTACCCGATGCATTAGATTTCAAAGGATTGTACCAGTCGATGAGCTTCCATGCTGAATCAGCGAGGCAACCATAAAGAGGCCACGGCCCCTCCAGATCTCCTCGATTCTGAATCGAAACCAACAACGAGTCTCCTGAAGTTCCGCGTTCGTGCCGCAACCCTGCAATGGCATAATCCGTCTGGCCTGTAGTTGGAATGAGGCCGTCAAAAAACCATGCAAGATCCTTTCGTGTGCTCGCTTCGAGCGACCGCTTCAGATCGTCCGGCCCGGGGTGCTTGAATTTCCACTCGCTGAAATAAGAACGCATTGCTGCATCAAATTGTGGGCTTCCCAGAGACTGACGTAGATATTCGAAGGCAGCCGCTGATTTTTTGTAGACGACCGTGCCGTAATTGATGCCGCTGAATTCATCCGAATGGCATTGCATGGGTTGATCATCGCTCATACGCGCGCTCAAGAGATAGGCAAGCGCGTCCCGACTCTCGTATGAGCGCCCGATCAAATCAAGCCTTTCCATGATGGGAGTTGCCTCTTCAACCAAGCCCGTGAGCCCAATAGCATCGCCATACTTCTCCACGAAATATCGCGTCTCATTGAATGAGTTGATGCCCTCGTCCATCCAAGCATTGGTGCGCTCGTTGGACCCCAAAATGCCATAAAACCAATTGTGTCCGACTTCGTGCACGATGACCGTTTCGAGTCCCATAGCTGTGCCCGATTCACCAATGACCGTTACGTTGGGATACTCCATGCCCCCGCCGGCACTGATGGTCCCGTCCACGGCAGTGACTTGCTCGTACGGGTAATCACCGTTCCATTGAGAATAGTAGCGCGTCGCATCGGCGATGTACTCGGGTGCTTTGCGCCACAGTTGCGCTTCGGCAGGCGTAAACATGGACCAAGTAGTGACTTCCCGTCCTGACCATGGCAACTCGGTGCTTCCCTTGAGCACCCACCACCGCTTGTCGGCAAACCAGGCAAAGTCATGCACATTGTCTTGCCGGTAGCGCAGCGTTTTCGTCTCAGTGGCAGACATTGGAAAGGCATTGACACTATCGGGATTCAACTCCAAATCGTCAAATTCCGTGGCGTCGATTCGGCGGGCAGTCGCGAGGGCGATTGAATCCAAGAACACCTCCTCTATCTTGTTGTCCGCCCAAGTGGGATCAAAGTCACCCGTTGCACCCACTACGTAGTTTTTGGGCAGCGTAATCTCAACATCAAACGAGCCGTACTCGGAGTAAAACTCACCTTGATTTAAATAAGGCATCTCATGCCAGCCGTCGCGATCGTATACCGCCGGCTTAGGATACCATTGGGTGATCTGGTAGGACTCGCCAATGTGACCCAAACGGCTGATTTTGCCGGAAGGCAATTGCACCCGGAAAGGCGTAGCATATTCCAGCGATTCCCCGGGCGCAAGCGGCTTGGGCAATGTCAATTTTGCAATGTCGATGTGTTGAGGGTGATACGACCATTCCGCTGAAACACCGTCCACGGCGAAGTCAAGCGAATCAATGCCACCAAGGTCACTTTGCAGCGCCCAAAACATGAACATTTCGCCTTGTCTGAATTTTTGCTGCGCAAGCGCTGTCTGTCCATTTTTGTACGCATTGGGCCAAAGATGAATCCATATAAATTCCAGCGTATCGCCGCTGTTGTTGGTGTACCTGGTCGCGATGTCGCCACGCAATGTATGCTCGGCATCATCCAGCGCTACCGTAATTTGATGGTCCACGTTTTGTTGGAAGTAGTCCGCTTGGGCAGCAGCTTGTTCACTTAGAAAAGCGGTTGCTACCATAGCAATGACGAAGGAAAGTGCCGTGGATCTCATTGATGCAAGGTTGTTGGTGAATGGGTCACGTTCGAAGTTAGTTCCCTTTGGCTGAATTTGTACCTTTG